>JANORH010000437.1:0-2226 GCA_031415215.1 Alphaproteobacteria bacterium
TGTAGGCGTCGAGCTGGTTCTGGGCGATCTGTTCGATGTCGCTCATCGGTCGATCTCCCCGAACACGATGTCCAGGGAGCCGAGGATGGCCGAGACGTCGGCCAGCATGTGGCCGCGGTTCATCCAGTCCATGGCCTGCAGATGCGGATAGCCCGGCGCGCGGATCTTCACGCGGTACGGCTTGTTGGTCCCGTCGCTGACCAGATAGACGCCGAACTCGCCCTTGGGCGCCTCCACGCAGGCATAGACCTCACCCGGCGGGGTCCGGTAGCCTTCGGTGAACAGCTTGAAGTGGTGGATCAGCGCTTCCATCGAGCGCTTCATCTCGCCCCGGCGCGGGGCTGCGACCTTGTTGTCCTCGATCAGCACCGGCCCCGGCGTCTTCAGCAGCCGCTCGCAGCACTGCTTCATAATCTTCGTGGACTCGCGCATCTCGCGCATCCGGCAAAGATAGCGGTCATAGCAGTCGCCATGCACGCCCAGAGGCACGTCGAATTCCATGTCGTTGTAGGCCGCATAGGGCTGGGCCCGGCGCAGATCCCATGCGACCCCGGAACCGCGCACCAGCACGCCGGAGAAGCTGTGGGCGATGGCCTCTTCCCTGGTCACCACGCCGATATCGACATTGCGTTGTTTGAAGATCCGGCTGCCGGTGATCAGGCCTTCCAGATCATCAATGATGCGCGGGAAATAGTCGCACCAGTCATCGATGTCGCGGATCAGCGCCTCGGGAAGGTCCTGACGCACGCCGCCGACACGATAATAGTTGGCATGCATGCGAGCGCCCGACGCGCGCTCGTAGAAGATCATCAGCTTTTCGCGCTCTTCAAAACCCCACAGCGGCGGGGTCAGCGCACCAACGTCCATGGCCTGTGTCGTCACATTCAGCAGGTGGCTGAGAATGCGACCGATTTCATCGTAAAGCGTGCGGATCAGCAGCGCGCGATAAGGTGCCTCAACGCCCAGCAGCTTCTCGATCGCCAGGACATAGGCATGTTCCTGGTTCATGGGCGCCACGTAGTCGAGACGGTCCATGTACGGGATCGTCTGCTGATAAGGCCTGGCCTCCATCAGCTTTTCGGTCCCCCGGTGCAGCAAGCCAATATGCGGGTCGACCCGCTCAACCACTTCGCCGTCGAGCTCAAGCACCAGACGCAGCACGCCGTGGGCGGCCGGGTGCTGGGGCCCGAAGTTGATGTTGAACTTGCGGACCGGGGTCTCGGGGACCTTGGGGTCGTGGAAATAGTCGGCTGGCAGCGTGGGGGTCTTCACGCTCATGACTTACCCTTCTCGTCGCCGGGCAGAACGGCGGCAAAGCCGCGCTCGATGCCTTCCCAGGGACTGAGGAAGTCCCAGTTGCGCCATTCGACCGACTTCACGGGCTCATAGACCACGCGCTTCAGCTCTTCGTCGTAGCGGACCTCGACGTAGCCAGTCATCGGGAAGTCCTTGCGCAGCGGATGGCCGTGGAAGCCGTAGTCGGTGAGAATTCTGCGAAGGTCCGGGTGGTTGTCGAAGAAGATGCCGTACATGTCGAACGCTTCGCGCTCGAACCAGTTGGCCGCAGGGTAAACCGCCGTCGCCGAGGCCACGGGCGTGTCCTCGTCGGTCTGCACCTTGATCCGGACGCGCCGGTTATGGGTCATCGACAGCAGGTGATAGACCACGTCGAACCTCAGCGGCCGCTCGGGATAGTCCGCGCCGCACAGGTCGATCAGTTGATGAAAGCCATGCTCGTCACGCAGGATCGTCAGGGCCTCGACGATACGGCTGGCGGGACCCGTCAGCGTCAGTTCGCCGAACTGCACATCCGCACCCGTGATGATGCCCTTGGCAACCTTAAGGATCGCCTTGCCCAGCTTGGTGAGATCGGTGTCCTTGACCGGCCAGGTCATCGCTCGATAGTCCCCGTCCGGCGGATCTTCTTCTGCAGTTGCAGGATCCCATAGATCAGCGCCTCGGCGGTGGGCGGGCAACCAGGAACATAGATGTCCACCGGCACAATCCGGTCACAGCCGCGGACGGTTGAATAGCTGAAGTAATAATAGCCGCCGCCGTTGGCGCAGCTGCCCATGGAGATCACATAGCGCGGCTCGGGCATCTGGTCGTAGACCTTGCGCAGCGCCGGAGCCATTTTGTTGACCAGTGTGCCGGCCACGATCATCACGTCCGACTGACGCGGGCTGGCGCGCGGCGCGAAACCGTACCTTTCCAGATCATAACGCG
>JANORH010000438.1:0-7887 GCA_031415215.1 Alphaproteobacteria bacterium
GTTTCCTGGCCGCCGCCCGCGAGATTGCCGACGACGGGACCTTCGCCAAACTGGGCAGCGGCGCGGCGGGTGCGGAGATCGCAGGCCTGCTCAAGTCCTGATCCTGAAACAATGGGTGCCATTGCAGCTCGAACCCACTTCAGCTAATAACTGACTGGTCAGTTATTAGCTGGGGTATCAGCATGGAACCCGGACCTCCAAAATTCCGTCGACGCAAAGCCGATCGACCGACTGAAATTCTGGGCGCCGCGCTGGCCGTGTTTGCCGAGAAAGGCTTCGCGGCGGCCAGGCTGGATGAGATCGCCCGACGCGCCGGGGTGTCGAAGGGCGCGCTGTATCTCTATTTCGAGACCAAGGAAGACATCTTCCGAGCCGTTGTCGGCCAGGTGATCGCGCCAAACATGGTGGCGGTAAAGGCCATGGCGGCAGCCCACCCCGGACCCTTTCCCGACCTGATCCGGCGGGTGGCGGTAGCCATCGCGCAGGTCGCGCAAACCTCCCCGCTGAGCGCGGTCGCCAAGATGGTGCTGGGTGAGGCGCGGAACTTTCCGGAACTGGCGCGGGTCTGGCACGACGACCTGGTGTCCCAGGCGCTGGAGGCCATTTCCGGCGCGGTCAAGGCAGCGCAGGCGCGCGGGGAAATCAAACCCGGCGATCCCCGCACCTTTGCCCTGCAGTTCATTTCCCCGCTGCTGGTCGCCATGATGTGGCGCGAGACCTTTGTGCCCGTGGGCGCGGAACCCTTCGACCTCTCACGCCTGATGTCACAACATGTGGAGACTCTGCTCCACGGCCTGTTGGTCGCGGAGACGCGCTCATGACCCGCCAACGCCTGCTGGTCGCCAGCTTGATCCTGACGGCGGCGGTCATCATCGGCCTGATCGTCTGGCTGCCGCGCGGCGAGGGACCGCCAACCCTGACAGGCTATATTGAGGGCGAGCCGCTCTATTTCGCCGCGCCGGTCGGCGGGACCGTCAAGAGTGTCGCCGTCGCGCGCGGCCAGGATGTGGCGGCGGGCCAGACCTTGTTCGTGATCGACCCGGCCCAGGTCCGCGCCCAGGTCGACCAGGCCAGCGCGGAGGCCGCCGCCGCCTCAGCCCAGGCTGACGACGCGCGCAAAGGTCAGCGGCCCAGCGAACTGGCGGCGTTCGACGCCAATATCGCCGCTGCGGAGGCGCGCGCCCGCGATGCCCGCGCAGACCTTCGCCGGATCGAGCCGCTGGTGCGCAAGGGCTGGTACGCGCCAGCCCGCCTTGATGACGTCAAGGCCGCCGCAGACGCCGCCGAGGCGCAGGCGCGGTCGGCGCGCAAGCAGCGCGACACCGCAGCCCTTGGCGCGCGTGCGGATCAGGTACGCGCTGCCGATGCCCGGGTAGCGCAGGCCAATGCTGTTGCGACAGGCGCTGGCGCGCGGCTATCTGATCTGTCGCCAGTCGCACCTCAGAACGCCCGGGTCGAGGACGTCTTCTTCCAGCCCGGCGAATGGGCCCCGGCCAATCAGCCGATCCTCA
Organism: Alphaproteobacteria bacterium; assembly: GCA_031415215.1. Lineage (GTDB taxonomy): Bacteria > Pseudomonadota > Alphaproteobacteria > Caulobacterales > Caulobacteraceae > Phenylobacterium. Next base: position 1,512 of record JANORH010000438.1, read on the forward strand.
GCTTGCTGCCTGACGAACGGATCAAGGTCCGGTTCTTTGTTCCAGGGCGGGAATTGGCCACCTATCGCATCGGACGGACGGTGCGCTTCGCCTGCGACGGCTGTGCGACGGGGCTCACCGCAAAGATCGAATTTGTCGCGCCACGGCCTGAGTTCACCCCGCCGGTGATCTACAGCCGCGAGGCCCGAGACCGCCTGGTCTATCTGGTCGAGGCCCGACCGGCAGTGAGGCTCAACCCCGGCCAGCCCGTGGATGTGGAGCCGTTGAGGTGAGGGGTCATATACGTCTCCTCGCCCCCGCGAAGCGAGAGGGAGAGACCGGGAGAGGGCCGGCACGAGAGACCGTGATCCGCCAATGGAAAGCCCGTAATCTGCAGCGGCGAAGCTGCCGGTCCTCGGGCTCACATCAGAGTCACCCAGCTGGCCCTCTCCTCAATCCTCTCCCTCTCGCTTCGCGGGGGAGAGGAGGATGACCCTCGCCATCGACGTACACGGCCTGAACAAAACCTTTGGCGACAAGCATGTCGTCAATGACGTTTCGATCCAGCTGGAGACGGGCCGGATTTGCGGTTTTCTGGGGCCCAACGGATCGGGCAAGACCACGACGCTGCGCCTGCTGTGCGGACTGCTGACGCCGGACAGCGGATCGGGTCAGGCGCTGGGCTTTGACATCATCGCCGACGCCGACGATGTGAAGCGGCGCACCGGCTACATGACCCAGAAGTTCTCACTCTATGAGGACCTGACCATCGCCGAGAATCTGGCTTTTTCAGCACGTGTCCATGGCCTGGACCGGCGGCATGCGCGGGTGGATGCGGCGCTGGAGCGGCTTGGGCTGGCGTCGCGGCGGGGGCAGCTGGCGGGCACCCTTTCCGGCGGCTGGAAACAGCGGCTGGCGCTGGCCACCGCCACCCTGCACGAGCCGAAATTGTTGCTGCTGGACGAGCCCACCGCCGGTGTCGACCCGAAGGCGCGGCGCACCTTCTGGGACGAGATCCATGCGCTCGCCGCCCAGGGTATGACGGTGCTGGTCTCCACCCACTACATGGACGAGGCCGAGCGGTGCCACGAGATTGCCTACATCAGCTATGGTCGGCTGATCGCGCGCGGCACGGCGTCGCAAGTCATCGCGGCGTCCGGCCTGATCACCGTGCGCGGCGAGGGACCGGGTGCCGACAAACTGGCCCACGACCTGGGAGATGCGCCGGGCGTCGAAACAGCGGCGGCGTTCGGGGCCGCGATCCACGTCAGCGGATCAGATCGCGCGGCACTGGAGGCGGCGGTGCTGCCCTGGCGCCGCGAGCCCTTCCGCTGGACCGAGGTCGCGCCGACGCTGGAAGATGTGTTCATCCAGCTGATGGGCCGTGGCCAGGACAACATGCGGTGACCGGCTTTTCCCTGAACCGCGTGCTGGCGGTGCTGATCAAGGAGTTCAAACAGCTCACCCGCGACCGCATTACCTATGCGATGATGCTGGCGATCCCGGTCGTCCAGCTGATCCTGTTCGGCTATGCGATCAACTCCGATCCTCGCCACCTGCCGACTGCCGTTCTGGTGCAGGACGACAGCCGGTATGCGCGCTCCATCCTGTCGGCCCTGAAGAACTCGGACTATTTCGATCTGGTGGCCCAGGCGCGCAGCCCGGCAGAACTGGACCGGATGCTGCAGGCCGGTGAGGTGCAGTTTGCCATCACCATTCCAGGCGACTTCAGCCGCCGCGTGGTGCGCGGTGACAAGGCACAGATCCTGGTCGAGGCCGATGCTACCGATCCGGCGGCCACGGGCGGCGCGGTGGCGGCGCTGTCGGCCCTGCCCGCCCAGGCCCTGGCCCACGACCTGACCGGAGCCCTGGCGGCGCGGGCGCGACCCAATGTCCCGTTCGAGGTGGTGGTTCACCGTCGCTACAATCCGGAGGCCGTCACCGCCTATAACATCGTGCCCGGCCTGTTGGGCATTATCCTGTCGCTGACCCTGGTGATGATGACCGCGCTCAGCGTCACCCGCGAGACCGAGCACGGCACCATGGAGACCCTGCTGGCGACGCCATTGGAACCTGTGGAGATCATGATTGGAAAGCTGGCGCCCTATGTGATGGTGGGGCTGGTGCAGACCGCGATCATCCTGACAATGGCGGCGACGCTGTTCCAGGTCCCGATGATGGGCGGCTGGATGGGTCTCGGCCTCGGCGTGGGGCTGTTCATCACCGGCTCGCTGGCGCTGGGGTTCCTGATCTCGACGATCGCAAGGTCGCAGCTTCAGGCCATGCAGATGAGTTTCTTCTACATCCTGCCCTCGATCCTGTTGTCCGGGTTCATGTTCCCGTTTCGCGGCATGCCGGTGTGGGCCCAGTGGATAGGCGAGGTGATCCCGGTCACCCATTTCCTGCGCGTGGTGCGCGGCAGCCTGCTCAAGGGGCAGGTCATTGGCGATCAATGGCGCGAGCTGGCAGCGTTGACCGCCTTTGTCTGCGTGGTGACGGCTCTGGCTATGGCCCGCTGGCGACGAACCTTGGATTAGAGGGCGGTTGACCCCCGTCGTCAGGCCGTTGCATGCTGGGCTTTCGAAATTGGCGCGAGACGCCGATGTGGTCGCGCCGCGCCTGAACCAGGGCCGCCGGGGACACCAGAACAGAACGGTCCGGCGGAGGTTTCTATTGCCTGAGTTAGCCTATCTTGCGCCCTCCAGCCCCGAAGAAGCAGCCCGTGCGCTGGCTTTGGCGGGATCGCGTCCCCTATCCGGCGGCACCGACCTGTTGGTGCAACTTCGCGCCGGGCGGGTGAAGCCTGGCGTCATTGTCGATCTGAAGAAGATCACCGGGGCCATGGGCGTTCGCGAGGAAGCCGGCGGCTTTGTTATCGGCGCGGCGACATCGGGGGCGGTGCTGGGCGAGCACGCCGGGCTGGTTCGGGCATGGCCCGGCGTGGTCGAGGGGGCCAACCTGATCGGATCGACCCAGGTGCAGGGCCGCGCCAGCCTGGGCGGAAATCTCTGCAACGGGTCACCGGCCGCCGACGGGGTTCCCGCCCTGATAGCGGCGCGGGCGACCTGCGTCATCGTCGGTCCGAACGGACGCCGCGAGGCCCCGGTGGAAAGCGTTGTGACTGGCCCGGGCAAAACCTCGCTGGCCCTAGGCGAGTTCGTGCTGGAATTCCGGCTGCCGCCGCGACCGGCTCGGGCGTCGGATGCCTATCTGCGGCTGATCCCGCGAACCGAAATGGACATCGCGGTGGCGGGCGTCGGCGTCAATCTGGTGCTGGATAGCGCAGGCGTGGTCACCCACGCCCACGTGGCCATCGGCGCGGTCGCCCCCACGGCATTGCTGGTAGCGGACGCCGGCGCGGCGCTGGTCGGGGGCAAGCTGGACGACGCGCGCCTTGCGGCCCTGGAGGCGGCGGTGCGTGCCGCCTGCAAGCCGATCAGCGACAAGCGCGGCACCGCCGAATATCGAACCAAAATCGCGGGCGTCCTCGCCCGTCGGGCGGCGCTGATCGCCTATGACCGCGCAGGAGCCTGAGCTTGAGCAAGATCCACATCACCACCACGGTCAACGGCGACCCGGCCGAGTTCCTGGCCTCGCCGGGCATGACCCTGCTGGATGCGCTGCGTGACGAACTGGGACTGACCGGGGCCAAGGAAGGCTGCGGTTCCGGCGACTGCGGCGCGTGCAGCGTCATGCTGGATGGCCGGCTGGTCTGTTCCTGTCTGGTTTTGGCACCCGAAGTCGAGGGCTGCCGGGTAGAGACTATCGAGGGCATGGCCCAGGGCGGACAACTGCATCCCCTGCAGCAGAAATTCCTCGAACACGCCGCCCTGCAGTGCGGCTTCTGCACGCCCGGCCTGCTGGTGGCGGCCAAGGCGCTGCTGGACGCCCATCCCGACCCCACCGAGGTCGAGGCCCGCTACTGGCTGGCGGGCAACCTTTGCCGCTGCACCGGCTACGACAAGATCATCCGCGCCGTCATGGACGCCGCCGCCGAGCTTCGACAGGAGAGAGCCGCATGAGCGAGACCCTCGACAAACCAGCCGCCCTCAATGTCGTCGGCACCCGCCCGATCCGCCCCGACGGCGCCGACAAGGTGACCGGCCGCGCCACCTACGGTGCCGACTACAACATGCCGGGCCAGCTGGTGGGACGCATCCTGCGCAGCCCCCACGCCCACGCTCGCATCGTCTCCATCGACACCACCCGCGCCCGCGCCCTGCCCGGCGTCAAGGCGGTGGTCACGTCCGCCGACTTCCCCGACCTGGCCTCGGAGATGCACGATGGCGGCGAGGCGGCGTCGAACCTGCGTGACCTGTCCCTCAACGTCCTGGCCCGCGGCAAGGTGCTGTACGACGGCCATGCTGTGGCCGCCGTCGCCGCCGTTTCGGCCGCTGTCGCCGAGGAAGCGCTCTCGCGCATCAAGGTGATCTACGAGACCCTGCCCCACGTCATAGACGTGGAGCCGGCGATGTCGCCAGACGCCCCCGTCCTGCACGACTACATGTTCACCGAAGGTCTGGAGACCCCGCCGACCACCGCCTCGAACATCGCCAAACGCCACAAGAGCGAGCGCGGCGATGTCGATGCCGCCTTTGCCGCCGCCGATGTAATCGTCGAGGACCGCTACACCACCCAGGCCGTCCACCAGGGCTACATCGAGCCGCAGGCCTGCGTCGCCGCCTGGGCCGAGGACGGCCGCTGCGAGGTCTGGAGCTCCAGCCAGGGCCAGTTCATGGTCCGCACCTATTGCGCCAAGATCCTGGGCCTGGAAATTTCCGACATCCGCGTCACCCCCGCCGAAATCGGCGGCGGCTTCGGCGGCAAGACCACGGTCTATCTGGAACCTATCGCGCTGGCTCTCTCCCGCGCCAGCGGCCATCCGGTGAAGATGGTGATGACCCGCGAAGACGTATTCCGCGCCACCGGCCCGACGTCGGGCGCGGTCATGCATGTGAAACTGGGTGCCATGTCCGATGGCACGATCACCGCCGCGACGGTCGAGCTGAAGTTCCAGGCCGGCGCGTTCCCGGGCTCGCCGGTAGGCGCGGCCTGCATGACGGCGCTGGCCTGCTATGACATCGCCAACTTCACCATCGTCGGCTGGGATGTGGTGACCAATACGCCCAAGACCGCCGCCTACCGCGCGCCGGGGGCCCCCATCGCCGCCTTTGCGGTGGAAAGCGCTGTCGACGACCTGGCCCGCAAGCTGGGCATGGACCCCATTGCGCTGCGCGAAAAGAACGCCGTGCGCGACGGCACCAAGGCCGCATATGGCCCGACTTTCGCAAACATCGGCTACGTGGAAACCCTGGCCGCCATCCGCGACAGCGACCACTACAAGTCGCCGCTGAAGCCCAACCAGGGGCGCGGCGTCGCCGTGGGCTTCTGGTTCAACATCGGCGGTGAGAGCACCGCGGCCATCCACATCAGCGAGGACGGCAGCGCCGCCGTGGTCACCGGAAATCCGGATATCGGCGGCAGTCGCGCCTCGATGGCCATGATGGCGGCCGAGACGCTTGGCGTGCCGGTCGAACGCGTGCGCCCGATGATCGGCGACACCGCCTCCATCGGCTATTCGATGCTGACGGGCGGCAGCCGCACCACCTTTGCCACCGGTATGGCCGTGGTGCAGGCGGCGGAAAAGATCATCCTCGATCTGCGTCAGCGCACCGCCAAGCTCTGGGACGTCAGCGTCGACCATGTGGTCTGGCGCATGGGTCAGGCCGAATGCATCGACCCGGCCAAGCCCGAGAAGAAACCCATGACCCTGGCGGCGCTCGCCGCCCAGTCTGGCCGTACCGGCGGCCCGATATCCGCCCAGGTGACGCTGAACGCCCAGGGCGCCGGCCCTGGTTTCGCCGTCCACGTCTGCGATCTTGAGGTAGACCCCGAGACCGGCCACACCAGCATCGTGCGATACACCGCAGCTCAGGACGTGGGCCGCGCGATCCATCCGTCCTACGTCGAAGGCCAGATCCAGGGCGGGGTCGCCCAGGGTGTCGGCTGGGCCCTGAACGAGGCCTATATTTTCGACCGGGATGGCCGGATGGAGAATGCCGGGTTCCTGGACTACCGCATGCCGGTGGCCTCGGACCTGCCGATGCTGGACACCATCATGATCGAGGTGCCGAACCCGCGTCACCCGTTCGGGGCCAAGGGCGTGGGCGAGGTGCCGATCGTGCCGCCGCTGGCCGCCGTGGCCAATGCCATGCGCGGGGCCATCGGCGTTCGGATGTCCAGTCTCCCCCTGTCGCCGCCGGCCGTGCTGGCGGCGCTGGACGGGAAAGGCTGACGGCGCGCCGATGGCTCACGTGGTCGTCGGCAGCGACTGCTGGCCCTTCACCGGCGGCAACTCGACGTTCCAGATCGAGGCCGCCACGGTGCGCGAGCTGAT
>JANORH010000439.1:0-3651 GCA_031415215.1 Alphaproteobacteria bacterium
GCGCGACGCATTTCAAAAGGCTGCGCCGAAAGAAAGGTGCCTGGCTTTATAGGTGACTAGCGACAGTTGGTCGGCCATGACGCGACCGAACGCGAAGGGTAGGCCCATGGAGGGCTGGCTGGCCGACACATGGGACAAGTACAATTCAGACTAAGTGTCGGCGCTTCGCCTGAATATTCCTGATCTTCTGCTTGCGCGTGCGCGCCTTCACCAGTCCGCCGATAGGTCAGGCGCTTGCCGCAGATACCGCGCCGAAGATCATCGATACGATGGCTCGGTTGGGGCTTGGAGAGCCGGGTGTGTCGCGAGCGGCAGGATTGTTGCCCGCAGGGCGTCTGGCTCGGGTTCGTTGATCCCCGATCTCTGTCATCCGGACGCAGCTGGGCGGCTACCGGTTTCACTCATTCGGGTTGGTAGGCGAACTGCGTCAATCTCCTCTCCCCAGTGCGCGCAGCGCAACGAGAGGGAGAGGCTGGAAGAGGGCCGGCTGGGCGACTCTGATTTGAGATCGAGGGCCCGGAGGCGTTACCGCCGCACATCCTCGCCGTCCCATCGGCGGATCACATTTTCACGAGCCGGCCCTCTCCCTGCCCTCTCCCTCTCGGGCTACGCCTCGGGGGAGAGGACGGCGGTTGCTGTCAGGGCGGGAGTCTCCGCCCCCCAGGCCCGAGACCATTTCTGACCGCCCGAACGGGCATTCCACACATCAGGAGATTTTATGGAAAACGACGACGCCATCATGGCGGGCGAGGGCGACCTTGTGCGCGACGACGACCGGATGCTTGAGGCGGTAGCCGAGGAGCCGGAGACCTTTGAGCTGGAGCTGGACGGGGCGGTTCACACCCTGCCGGCGGCGCTGAAAGGCGCGGTGCTGCGGCAGGCAGACTATACCCGCAAGACCCAGGAACTGGCCGAGCATCGGCGCACGCTTGAGGCCGATCGCCATTCGCTGGACGAACGCAGCCGGGTGCATGAGGGCGCCAGCCGTGATCGTCTGCGACTGGCGGCTCTGGACCACCAGATCGAGGAATTTGGCGGCGTGGACTGGGACGCCTATGCGGCAGAAGATGCGGACGGGGCCAGGTCGAGCTGGGAAATGTACCAGCGCCTGGGTCAGACCCGCGAGCAGCTGGCCTATGCCGTCAGTCATCATGAGGAGCGCGGGGCTTTGCAGGCTGCGCGCAAGGCGGCCGAGACGATGGCGCAGACCGGTCGCACGCTGGCCCGGGAGATTGACGGCTGGTCGCCCGAGGTGGCGGGCAAGCTGGTGGACTATGCGCAGGCGTTTGGCGTGACCATGGAGGAGCTGCGCGAGATGGCGGACCCCCGGCTGTGGAAGCTGTTGCACAAGGCCTGGAGGGCCGATCAGGCCAGCGAGGCCGGGGCGCGCGAGAGCGTGCAGGCGGTGCGACCGGCGGTGTCGGTCAGCGGCGGCGGCGCGGGCGGCGGTGGCATGCGCGACGAGCTGGGCACCCGCGAGTGGATGCGCCGGCGCAACGAACAGATGGCGCGGGCGCGCTGACGTAGACGTTCCAGAGCTGACCGTCTCCCGCGTCATGAGCCGAAGCGCTTGTCGCCGGAGGATGCGGTCGGGCCATCCACCCACTTTGCCGCCGCCTGACCGGCCGCGACCGAGCACGCGCGAGCCCTCGCGCCTCGGACGCTTTTGCGCGGCTCTACTCCAACTTTTCACAAGGACATTCCATGCCCAATACCATTTTGACGGCCACCGCGGTGACGCGGGAGGCGCTGCGCGTGCTGCACCAGAAGCTCAACTTCGTGGGCACAATCACGCGCGACTACGACGAGAGCTTTGCCCGGCAAGGGGCGAAGGTGGGCGACACGCTGAAGATCCGTCTGCCCAACCAGTACACGGTGCGGACGGGTTCCACCCTGGCCGCGCAGGACACCGCCGAAAGCTCGGTGGACCTGAAGGTGCAGACGCAGAAGGGCGTCGATCTGAACTTCACCTCGGTCGACCTGACCATGGCGCTGGACGATTTCTCGGAGCGAATCCTTGAACCGGCAATGTCGGTGCTGGCCGCCAATATCGAGGCGGACGCCATGAGCATGTACAAGGACGTCTATAATCAGGTGCTGGGCGCGGGTGCGGCCACATTCATGCGGGTGCTGCAGGGTCGCAAGATCCTGGTGGACAATCTGGCACCGCTGAACGGGCGGACCTGCAACCTGAACACCCAGGACAATGTCGACCTGGTGGACGCGCTGAAGGGCCTGTTCAACGACAAGACCACGATCTCAAAGCAGAACCGCGAAGGGTTCATGGGGCGGACCGCAGGGTTTGATTTCATGGAGAACACCCTGTGGCCGGCGCACGTGCGAGGTCCCTCGAACGGGGCCTTTATCGTCAACGGCGCGGGTCAGACGGGCGGGGCATTGACGGTCTCGACCGGGGCGGGAATTCCGGCGGCTGGAGACATCATCCAGATCGCCGGCGTGTTCCGGGTGCATCCGGAGACCAAGCAGTCCACCGGCCTGTTGCAGCAGTTCGTGGTAGGTGCCGGGGCGACGCTGACCTCGTTCCCGATCTCGCCGGCGATTTTGACCACAGGGGCGTTGCAGAATGTGTCGGGTTCTCCCGCCAACGCGGCGGTCGTGACGAATGCGGGCACGTTGAACGTCCCTCACGGTATCTCGATGGCCTATCAGAAGGGGGCGTTCGCGTTCGCCACGGCGGACATGGTGATGCCGAATGGCGTGGATTTCGCGTCGCGTGAGGTGTTCGACGGGGTCTCGATGCGGATCGTGCGCCAGTACGACATCAACTCGGACAAGTTCCCGTGCCGGCTGGACGTGTTGTACGGGTTCAAGACGATCAGGCCGCAGCTGGCGTGCCGGTTGGCGAACAACTAGCGGCGGGATCTGCAATAGCACCCTGAGGACATTCGAACTTCCGGCTATCGACCGTCGGGGCCTTGTCTCGTTGACTTAGCATTTTGCCTTCCCCGATTTCGGGGAAGGGGGACCGTCGGCTGCAAAGCCGGGGGTGGAAGGGGCGGGACTGGGCTCAGAGCCTGAACTCGCCCCCTCCACCACGCCCTCTGCGGGGCGCGGTCCCCCTCCCCCGCTTCGCGGTTGAGGCAATGCTTCCAAGCTCTTTCATCACACATTTCAAAAATGAGGCGGGTCCAGGGCGATCACGACCTATGCCGAGCTGCAGGCAGCGGCGGCGAACTGGCTGGTGCGGGCGGACCTGACCCAGCGGATTCCGGAATTTATAGCGTTGGCGGAGGCCCGGTTGAACCGGGTGATGCGGACGCGGATGGCCGAGGTGGAGGTTGCGCTGTCGGCGGGCGCAGGCGTGCGGACGCTGGCACTGCCGACGGGGTTTACCGAGCCGTTGCGGCTGTGGATCGAGCGGGCCGAAGGGCGGAGCGAGCTGGCGTTTCTGGAGGCCGGGCTGATGGGCGTCTCGTCGCTGCGGGGCCAACCCCGGGCCTGGACGATCAATGGATCGACCCTCGGTTTGGACCGGCCGTGCGACCAGACCTATGCGCTGACGCTGCGGATGCTGCAGGCGTTTGCGCTGTCGGATGCGGCACCGACCAATGCGCTGCTGTTCGATTTTCCGGACCTCTATCTGTTTGCCACGCTGAGCGAGGCGGCACCGTTCCTGCGCGATGCAGACCT
>JANORH010000440.1:0-7202 GCA_031415215.1 Alphaproteobacteria bacterium
TTAGTCTGAATGAAGGCCTCGCTAACGCCCAAAGGACACGTCCAGCCAATTCACGCCTGGTCCATTTGCGTGCGGCGCGGTTTGCAGCGACGTCGATTTCAGGCAGCATCCCATTCACACTTCATAACCAGTCAGGCAAAACGCAGGTGCCCGGCGGCGGTCCGCTGCCGGTTTGCCTTTCAACAATTGATGACATGGGTGGGTGTTCCTCGCAAGCCGTTGATCCAGCCGTAGCACTCCAGAAGGTTCGTCCCGATCTTGGGCCACGTGTAGTCATTGCGCACCCACTGGTTGCCATTCTCGCCCATTTGCTCCCGCGATTGATCTGATAGCGACATCGCGTCGGCCATTGCGGCTCGAAAAGCGTCGAGTACAGCCGGCACCCACCACCCACAGTCGTTCCGTTCAAGGCCCTGCCAAGGTGCACCTTGCGACGCAATCACCGGAACCCCGCTTGCCAGCGCCTCGGCAACCGTGATTGCGAAGTTTTCGTTAAGCGAGGGCAGGACGAAAAGCCCCGCTTGAGCAAACGCGTCCCATGTTTCAGCGCGGCCCTTTTGGCCTTCAAAGGAGATGCGGCGCAGTTTGAGCTTATCCGCGAGTGACTTAAGTTCCATCCGATAACCGGCCTCGTCGGGACCGACTATCTTCAGGTCCCAGTCGGTGTGCGTATCCTGCAGCGTCGCCCAGGCGTGCAGGAGCAGTTGAAGATTCTTCACTGGATGCAGCCTCCCGAGCGATAGCACCGTGCGCCTGCCTGCTCTCGGCAAAGCTCTGCGTTGCGGGGGAAGGTCAACTCCATTCGGAACGATCGCGATCGGCTGCCGTAGCCCGAGGCTCCGAATTTCCTCGGCCTCCGCTTCGCAAGTGGCATGAAACATCGCGGCACTCGACAAGAATCGGTCAACGTACAGCAGGCGCGCCAGGCTCTTCCTACCCGACGAGAAACGCAGCGCTGCGGGCGAAAGCATGCCGTGCGGCGAGATCACGAGCTTGGCAGATGAGCTTCGGTTCAAGCGCAGCGCCGCAACCGTGGAATAGCCCCAAATCCCGTGTACATGCAGGATCTGAGGGCTGAAAGCGCCTACGGCTCTTACCAGACCGGGCGCATATCCGAACCTTTCCGGTCCGACGAGGGGCGTGGTATGAGGCGTCCCGCCTTCCCAGAGAGGGCGGTCCCGGTGTTCCCAGCTCGTGCCTGCCGGGCCGAAGACAGCCACGTCGTGACCGGCATCGGCCAGTGCTCGGGACAGCTTCTCGACAACGGCTTTTACGCCGAATCCGGCGGCATTCAGGCTGTCCGTCAACATCGCGATGCGCTGTTGGGTCACGTGTCCGCCTGCGCCAGATCGGCGGTCCATCGGGCATGAATGCGCTGTCGAAAAAACCGCATCCGCAGGTTTTCCAGGGCAAAGTACGGATCTTCAAGGTTCTTGATCAGTCGCGCAAACCAGAATGGGAGGAGGCGTCCTGCCGTTGCAGGAAGCCTTTGCACCATTCGTTCGTGATCACGTTTCAATCGCTCGTTGTGCAGGTCCCCTTCGGCGCCTCCGGTCAGGCTGTCAGGATGGATGCGAAATGCGCCTATGCGTTCCTCTCCATAGGCGAAGTTTGCGCCCGCCAAAGTGAAGTCGTAGAGAAGTTCCGTGTCCCAGCAGGAGCGGTTCTCCGTATGAAAACCGCCCACCCGGCGGAATATTTCCATCGAGAAGGACATGCCTTGCTGTACTGTAATCGACCTCCCGTCGAGGATTCGCGCTGGTGAGATGCGGGACCGACGCAGGCCGCGCAGCGGACGACTGTCACCGTCAACGAGCCACGCTTCGCATAGGCCGACATCGGCGTCAGGGTTGTCCCGCCAGAACTGTAGGAGCTGCACGATGCCGCCTGGCATCATGAAATCGTCTGAGTTGATGAAATAGCCATGCGTGCCAGTCGCGGCGGCGAAGCCGCGGTTGAGGCCATCGGCGGGGCCGTTGTCTGGCTCGAAGATGAGACGGTCGATCATGTCCCGATGGGACAAAAGGAGTTCACGCGAACCGTCCGATGACCCTGGATCGACCACGATCAGTTCCACCTGTTCCGTTTTCTGTTCGAGTACGGATGCCAGGCACTCGGCCAGATATCTCCCCTGATTAAAGGAAATCGTTACAATGGAAAGGCGCATTACGTCGACCGCCATGTTTTGAAATTACGATTTCCGAGTTGTGGAGCGATACTATGTATCACAATCATAAAACCAATTCCGTGTGGGAAGCTTAAGCGTATTGTCTGAAAAGGGCTAAACAAAAAGTCCCACAATACGGTGATTGCCAAGTACACACCAATCACCATCAAGGGGGCTCCCGGTCTAAATATGCCCGCAACGCCGCGTGTGATCGCCCGGCCGAGAAGTAGTGCTCCCCAAAAGCCGATCAAACCTCCCCATATCCAACTGGTCAAAAGCACTGAGTGGGCAGGTACGAGCTGTAGTCTATGCGCGTAATCGGCGTGATATGCTTGCATTTCGTTCGTTAGAGTTGCGCGGAGAAAGGTGAAGTGCCCGCCCGTGTCATAGGCCCACGACCCATATCCAAAAATTGGCCGCTCGGAAATGACGGCAGGAGCTGTGAGCCATTCGGATCGGCCTATTCCGAGCAGTTCCAGAGGATTGTATGGACTGTCAATTCGGGCCAGCTGTTGAGCTGAGTGGCCATCTCCGCCAGACGCAAGCGAGTAGTTTACGTAGGCGGCGAAGCCCAGATAACCAATGGCCGCGCCCAAGGCGGCGATCATCAGCAGTTTTCCAGCAGCGATTTTGCGAAGGGGGCTGATAAACGTGCTGGCAATGGCGACGACCAGCAAGATTAGTGTTGCGCTTCGTGCGCCGAACAGCGCGAATGCAACCACTGCAACAATCGCGAAGACACCCGCCAAAACACGGCTTCTAGGCTGGAGGTATTGGATACATAGAACGAGTAATGGTAGAAGAAATGGCACAATCCGAATTTTGAAAACGTTCGAATTTTCCAGGGCAAGTTGCCAAGCCAACTCGCCTTTGCGCCCTGACACCGCATAGGTCTCAGGTCCAAGAACAAGCGTAAAAAGGATCAGGCCCACAAAAAAGCCAAATATTGCGTTTGGGTTACGGTCAAGCGACGCCACAACAAACATGAGACACACTGCGCCAGAGACCGGAGTGGCCCATCCTTTCAATGCCAATTCGAACGGTGTCTGATTGGCAATATCCGCTACAATCAGGCCTGCGAGGATGAATGCATAGGCGACGAGCACATTGCGCAGCAGCGCATAGCGCCGCATTGCCCCCATCACACCGACGAAAGGTAGAAACATCAACGCGACGAGCTCAGCTCCATATGCATAGCCAATAGAGTTGAGGCTAAAAGACCAACCTGCTCCGTAGACAAACATCAGGACTGAGGGCCATAAGGGGCGGCGATCCGTGAAATGCGCAGCTGTTGCTACTAGACTGCTCACACTGCCACCATCCGCATGATTTGCCAGGCCAGCAGGCAGGCCGAGGAAATAAGACCGAGGCTGGCAGAGATCACAAGCCTGCTGCGAGAGAGAACATGCCCCAACTGAAGCATCGACGCGTTGCCGAACAATTGGCAACCGAGGCTGAATGTGAGTCCCAAAACGATTGAAGCCATCAGGCCGTTAACGCCATGCGTCTGACCAACGGTTGAAGCCCCAATGATCACAAAAACCATAAGTATGAGGTGGCTAAGGATGTTCCAGCGCATCCGGCCATCGGCCTGAGCGGTCAGGTAAAAGCTGACACCCGTAATGTTGGCCGACCACGCAAAGATAAGTGGAATGGAAAGCCACAACATTTCAAACGAGATTTTGCCGAGTACAAGATAGCTCACTAGGGGACTCAGGATGAGCGACGCAATCGTCGTGGCAACGGCTCCCCAAGCCGAAGCCTTTGCTGCCCGAATTGCCAACTCATGAAACCGCGCTCGGTCTCCTTGCTGCAGCGCAGCCAACGCTGGGACCAGAGGGATCATCGATGCAATTACCAGTCCTCGCACTTGCGTGACAACTCGTGAAGCAAGTTCGTAGAGAGCCACATCTTTTGGCCCTCCAATTTTGTTGAAGGCAAACTTCACTAATGGATCGAAGAACAAGTTCAGGATACCAATAAGGCTTAACTTCATACCGAAGCCTGTGGTCGTCTTGAACAGGTGCCAACGCCAGTTGATCGGTAGCCAGCCGATTTGCGGCTGGTGTCGACGCAGAACCAACCAACCAAGCATGATCGACACTGCATAGCTGACAAGTTGCGCGTAGCCGAAGCCCATGACTCCTTGGGCCGGCACAAGGACTAAAGCCGTCGCCAGAAGGGACGCCGCGCCGGCGCACAGCACAAGGGCGCGCAGGTCGGTCCGCTGAACGCCATCAAGCCCCGCCGCAATTCCATCGGACAGTCCACCGAGAATGACCGAAGCCATTATCAAGGGCACCAATATCAAGGCATCGTTTAGATTGCGCTCGGACAAGACGAGTGGGAGTAGAATAGGGGACAGCGCATACAGCGCGAGACAGATCACCATGTTTAACGCGAGCGAGGTGAGCAGTACGGTATGCACTGTCTCGCCAAGTTCGTCCACATTTCCAGCCCCCCGCATCTGCGCAATGAAGCGCCCCAGGCTACTTGCCCCACTAACGTCGCCAACCCGGGCGATCGCCGAGCCTGCCATCAGCAGGGACCAGATACCGAGTTGCTCGAGACCCGCTTCACGAACTATGATTCTGTAGACGAGGAATAGGCAGCCAGAGACGAAAATCGCCTGCAGCAGGGCAGCAAGCGTATTGCGCGAGATGGAGCCGACTTTCACGTCTGCACTCAGATTTCTGACTTAAGACGGGAGAAGGGACGCGTGAAAAGCATAGTGAAAAAGATCAAATTCGAGATCCGATTGCCCCGCGTCCGTTGCGAAAGGGTGAACCCAGGAACAGCTCGTGTTTGAATGGACGCCGTCGCGCCGATACATGGGCAGCAATCTTGGTTCATCTAATTGATCGGAAGTAAGTCGCGTCATACTGTTCAAGCCGCCCGGTCTCACTATCCCGGAGGACGGGCTCGATATCCCACAATTGAAAACCGATCTTGGTCAGTCCGGCATCCAGCTCACTAGCAAGGACAGCGCCCGAATAATAACTGGTCTGGCTCATCTCGACAGTCATCCCACAGATGTCGTCCATGATGCCGCTTGCGCCTCTAATTACCTTATCCTCGGCGCCCTGGACATCAATTTTGGCGAACAATCGCTTGCCACGAAACCGGAGTAGAAGGTCGATCGCGTCAAGGCGACAGCTCCCAACATCAATCACTTCCTTCACTTCGAGGAGATCAGACAAGCTCCCGGCAGCATTTTGGGGTAGCATGGTAGAGCTGCTGGCACTGGCAGCCGTAACGTAAAAGCGCACAGTTTCCGCAGCCTCCCCAATGGCGGAGCGTGGCGCCACGATCCAGCGATCGCCAAAAGGCGCAGATTTCCGGACCAATTTCTCGTAGACGCTCGGCTGCGGTTCGAAGGAAATGACGGTTCCGTTAAATCCACCGGTCAGAAGAATGTGACCGTAGGTTCCGTCATGTGCCCCAATGTCCAGAACGACGTCTACCCGATGATGCGACAGCAGTGCCTGCAGTCGCTGATCTGGCCGGGAATAGAAATTGCTCCGCTTGATCTCGTAACCTATACTCCGCGTAGTTGCTCGCAGATATTCAATCAGTTGGCGCATATTATGTGGCTCAGATTCCGGTCGATCGCTTCATGAGCGGTGTTAGCGGCGGAAATGCCACCCATTTCTAAAAACGCCATCTGCTCCCGTTGGCTGCGGAGCACGGAAGACGGCAGGTTGACCGCAATTGTGAAAATTGAATCTGGAATCATCAGACTGCTAGTCGTACATTGCCCTACTGGGGCTAACACAAAATTATTGCCTCACCAACAACAAGCGAAAAATACGCGCCGTTGAGACAAATTGCGTCTCGGCGCCGGTGGCCACCAGCTGCCAGCTTTGCGCCGCACAGGCCTCGGGAACGGTGAATGCCGACCGGTAGGTCTTATGCCCGGCGGCGATGGGCAACTGCTGCTGCCAGACGGGCTTGAATGATGCGTCCCCCAGGCAGCGCACCTCCCACGTGAGCGTGGCGGGTGGCGTGGCCGCGTCGTAGCCTACCGTCTGCGTGAACTGGTATTCGGCTTGGGCGAGCAATGTGACGCGCTCTAGGACCTTGCCCGACCGTTCGGATGACACACGGATCAAGAGTCCCTCGCTGGGGTCCAGCGCAGTCTCGATCGCATCGTCATTGGCAAACAGCCAGCTCAGCGGCGCAAGCCGCGGATCGCTGGTCGCAGATGAAAAGCCGATATCATCGATGACGCGCGAGGTGTCGCGCGGCATCTGACGAACAAGGTTGCGCAAGGCGGCATAATCGCCCCGCGCTGCCAGCTGCCCAATCAGGGCTGTCGTGAGCCGCTCCGCATCCCGCTGTGGCAGCTGGGTTCTTGCCTCGACCATCATGGCCAGAACGGATGCAGGGTCGCCGCCGAGCGTAATTGCCGTGCTCAGGAAATCGACAGCCCAAGGCCGGGCGGCATATTTGGTCAATGCAGCGCGGATGTCCGGATCAGACACGGCCCGCGCCAGCACCGGGTAGAGCTGCTGGCTGGCAGCGGGATAGACCAGCAGCGCCCGGTCGTAATGGGACAGCGCTGCTGTGACATCGCCGTTCTGCGCAGACAACTCGATGAGCAGAAGCTGCGTGGCAAGGTCGCGCCGGGAGATATGTTCTGCCGCCGCAAATTGTGTGCCGCCAGCACCGGTTCGCTGAACGGCTGCCGCCACGCCCACCTGGCGCATGGCGATCGCGCTCAATGGTTCTGATTGAAGTGCAGCCCTGGCATCGGCGGCGATCGTGCCAGCTCGCGCGGCGAATTGCTCAGGGTTCGAGAACGCCTGCTCGGCCAACCGAACCTTGAGCCTCGGGTCGGTCGCGAACACCCGAGGCGCTTGTCCGGGATCCTGCACGCGCCAATAGCCCAAGGCCGCATCGCGCATGCCGAATGCGGCAAGCAGCGAGGAGAGGGCGATCAAGAGCAGGGCGCGCATGGGATATGCCAATGTGAATGGGACAGGCCATTGTGAGCAGGATGGGACGATTGTAATTGCCTTAACGGACCTTAGCC
>JANORH010000441.1:0-8254 GCA_031415215.1 Alphaproteobacteria bacterium
AACCCCACATCCTAGCCGGAGTCAAGCCCACTTAACACACACCCCCTGCCTCCCCCGATTTGGGGGATGGGGGACCGCGCCCATCGGGGGGGGTGGACGGGGCGGGACCGGGCGCAGCGCTTGACCGCGCCCCCTCCACCACCCGCTCTTCGGCGGGCGGTCCCCCTCCCCCGCTTCGCTACTGCATTCACACATCGCAGGACTGGCCGGGCGTCCGCCTCCTCTCCCCCGAGACCTCGCTATAGCGAGGGCGACGAGAGGGAGAGGGTTGGGAGAGGGCCGGCTGGGCTGGCTCTGGTCTGAACCCGAGGACCGGAAAGCGTCACCGCCGCACATCCTCGCCCTCCCATTGGCGGATCACATTCTCACGAGCCGGCCCTCTCCTTAATCCTCTCCCTCTCGGCGCTGCGCGCCGGGGGCGAGGAGGGTTGTGGCGGCGGGGCACCGGTGAGTTTCGCCGATGTGTGAATCCGGTAGCGCCGCTACGCGTGGGAGGCAAGGGAGGGCCAGCCCTACCCCAACTGCGGCGGCAACCTACGTGCGGTCCAGTTGCTGGCCTGCTGATAGGCGTGGCCCAGCTGCAGGCAGGCGCGTTCGGCGTTGATCGGGGCCACGATCTGGAAGCCGATCGGCAGGCCCTGGTCGCCGAACCCGGCCGGAACGGCCAGTGCCGGACATCCGGTCATGGTGATCAGGAACGTGCCCTTCTGCCACTCGTGGTAGGTTTCCATCCGATGGCCAGCGATCTCTTTTGGCCAGTTGTCTTTCACGTCGAAGGGAAAGACCTGGGCGCTGGGCGTGATCAGGTAGTCGTAGCGCTGGAACAGCCGCCGGACGGCTTCGTACCACTGGCTGCGCACCACCGAGGCGGCGCTGACATCGAAGGCCGAGAGTTTCAGGCCGCTCTCCACCTCGAAGATCGCTTCCGGCTTCATTTGCGCCCGGCGAACGGGGTCGTTGTAGAGATCGCGGATGTTGCCCCCGGCCAGCCAGGCGCGCAGGACCAGCAGGGCGCGCCACACCGGCGCAAGTTCGACGCCGACCGACGCGTCCTCGACCACACAGCCCAGGGTCTCAAAGGTTTTGAGGGCTGTCCGGCAAACGTCCAGGACACCCGGCTGACAGGGCGTGAAGCCGCCAAAGTCGCCCAGCCAGCCGATTCGCTTGCCCTTCATGTCAGCGGATAGCCCAAGTGTCAGATCGAGACGGGACCCTTCCATCGACAGCGGTGCCCGGTCGTCTCGCCCCGCCTGAACGGCCAGCAGCATCGCGAGGTCGGGCACGGTTCGAGCCATCGGGCCCGACACACTCATGCCGGGAGCCCAGACATCCCCACCGTCGGGGACCCGGCCAAAACTGGGGCGGAACCCCAACACATTATTCCAGGCCGCTGGATTGCGCAGGCTGCCGCCAAAGTCACTGCCGTCAGCCAAAGGTGCCATCCGCAGCGCAAGCGCGACGGCCGCGCCGCCGCTGCTGCCGCCTGCCGACCGCGACCGGTCATAGGGATTGCGGGTCAGGCCATAGACCTGATTATAGGTGTGCGACCCCAGCCCGAACTCCGGCGAATTGGTCTTGCCGATGAAGATGGCCCCGGCGTTTCGGATCCGCTCGACCATCAGGCTGTCCGCCGTGGGCACGAAGTCGCGGAAAATCGGTGAGCCGCGCGTCGAGACGATGCCCTTCACCGGCGCCAGATCCTTCACCGCATGCGGAAACCCGTGCATCGGACCAAGGACCTGCCCGTTGGCCAGCTGCGCGTCGCGCTCGCGGGCCTGGGCCAGCAGCCCGTCGCGCGGCTGCAGGGCGACGATGGCGTTGACCGTGGG
Organism: Alphaproteobacteria bacterium; assembly: GCA_031415215.1. Taxonomy (GTDB): domain Bacteria; phylum Pseudomonadota; class Alphaproteobacteria; order Caulobacterales; family Caulobacteraceae; genus Phenylobacterium. Next base: position 1,830 of record JANORH010000441.1, read on the forward strand.
GTTGTGACGATCGATGTGATCCAGGTAGGCGGTCATCACCTCGACGCAGGACGCGCGCCGGGACTGGATCACCTGCGCGAGTTGGACCGCGTCCAGCTTGACGAGATCGGGCATGGCCATCGTTCCGGATTGACCCGTTTTGGCTGCGGCATCGGCACCGGTCGCAGCAATGGCACCGCTGGCCAGGGCCATTGCCGCGCGTCGGGTAAGACGGCTCGGGGGCTTACGCATGTCGTCCATAGTCTCCACCCCAGTTAGATTGAGAGTACTGCACCTCCCGGACCCGATAGCGAGTCAGACCCGCAGGTGCCCTATTCGCCCCAGACCCTGAAATGCTTCGACAGTTTCAACCCCTGGCGCTGGTAGTGGGAACCCAGGTCGCCGTAGAGCCGCGCGGGACGTTCGGTGAGGGGTTCATAGACCAGGCGCGCCACCGTCTGGCCGTCCTCCAGGATGAACGGAGTCTCGTGGCTGCGGACTTCCAGCACGCCCTTTGAGCCCTTGCCATGGGCCTCGTCGGTGCCGAAGCCGGGGTCGAAGAAGCCGGCATAGTGCACCCGGAACTCGCCGACCGACGGGTCGATGGGGGTCATTTCGGCGGCTTCCATCACCGGGATTTCCACCGCACCCTTTGAAGCCAGAATGTAGAATTCGCCGGGGTCCAGCAGCAGTTGGCCGTTGCGCGGGACCAGCGGCTCCCAGAAGTCTCGCGGGTCGTGGCCGTCAACGTGATCGAGGTCTACGACCCCGGCGTGACGGCGGCCGCGGAAGCCCGCGATGTCGCCGGTGAGGTCAACGCCGACGCTCTCGCTACGCAGGCGAGGTGGCGAACCGGCCTTCAGGCGCAGCTGGTTCAGGCGCGTGCCGGATCGGACCAGGACCGAAAAGGTCTGGGGTGCGATCTCCATATAGATCGGGCCGTCGTAGCCCTCGCGCACATCGTCAAACGTGTCGCCATAGTCGGACAGCAGACGCACGAACACGTCGACGCGACCGGTGGAGCTCTTGGGATTGGCGCGCGCCGACACACCGTCGGGCAGCTTCAGCCGCTCCTGCAGCTCAGCGATGTAGACGCAGCCGCGTTCCAGCACTGCGCCTTTGGTAAGGTCCAGCTCGTGCATGGCGACCTCGGCGATCCGGTCGCGCACCGTGCCATGCCGGGGCAGGAACGAGGCCCGCACCCGCCAGCAGCGACCCGCCAGCCGCAGGTCGAGGCTGGCCGGCTGCACCTGGTCGGCGTCAAACGGCGTCGACGACGTGATGGCACCCTGGGCAATCAGGGTCTCTATGGACTGGCAGGGCAGGATGCCCGGGACGGGGAATGCACTCATGGGCGGCGGAGCCTTAGCGGAGAACACGGGCGTGGCAAGGGCTGGACACACATCCACTCACCGGAAACCGGACCTTGACGGCCCCGCCCCTGCCGTTCATGCCGCAGGCCGCACTTCAAGGAGACCGTCATGGCGGAAGACCCGCGCAATTGGGAACCCGAGACCCAGGCAGTGCGCGGCGGCCTGATGCGCACGCCGCACGGGGAGATCTCCGAGGCGCTGTTTCTGACGCAGAGCTTTGCCTATGACAGCGCGCAAGCCGCCGATGACCGGTTCGCGGGCGGGCCGGGGTTTATCTATCAGCGCTTCGGCAACCCCACGACCCAGATGTTCGAGGACCGGCTGGCGCTGATGGAGGGTGCCGAGCAATGCAAGGCGACGGCGTCCGGCATGGCAGCGGTGCAGCTGTCGTTGATGGGGCTGTTGCGGGCTGGCGACCACCTGATTGCGGGCCGCGCGCTGTTCGGGTCGTGCCGCTGGATCATCTCGGAATGGCTGCCCCGCTTCGGCGTCGAGACGACCTATGTGGACGCCACCGATCTTGAGGCGTGGAAGAACGCTGTGCGGCCCAACACCCGAGTGTTCCTGGTGGAAAGCCCCGCCAATCCGCTGCTGGAAGTCACCGCCATCGGCGCGGTCGCCGATATCGCGCATGCGGCGGGGGCAAAGCTGATCGTCGACAACGTTTTCGCCACCCCGATTTTCCAGAAGCCGTTGGAGCTGGGCGCGGACATCGTCGTCTATTCGGCCACCAAGCACATCGACGGTCAGGGTCGGGTGCTGGGCGGGGCGATCCTGGGGTCCAATGAGCTGATGACCCAGGCGTACAAGGATATGCACCGCCACACCGGCCCGGCGCTGTCGCCGTTCAACGCGTGGGTCTTGCTGAAGGGACTTGAGACGCTGGACCTGCGTGTGCGCCGCCAGACCGAGACGGCGGGTCGGGTCGCCGACGCCATTGCCGCCCACGCCAGCGTGAAACAGACGATTTATCCCGGACGCCCCGACCATCCGCAGGCGGCCCTGATCGCCAACCAGATGACCGGCGGCGGCAATGTCATCACCTTTGATCTGGGTGATCGCGCGTCGGCCTGGCGGTTTCTGGACGCATTGCAGATCGTCGACATCTCCAACAATCTGGGCGACGCCAAGTCGATGGCCACACACCCCTGCACCACCACCCACCGTTCGATGCCCGAGGCCGAGCGCCTGGAAATCGGCCTGACCGAAGGCTGGGTGCGGATGAGCGTCGGCCTGGAAGGTCCGGGCGATCTGGTGCGCGACGTGTCACGGGCGCTGGACGGGGCTTAGGCCCGCACCAACGCCTCTGGTGCCACGGCATAGAGACGGCTGCAGAACTCGCAGGTGACGTGGATCTTGCCGTCGGGCTCGACCATGTCTTCGCGCTCGGCGGCCTCGAAAGACTTCAGCACCGACTCGATGCGCGCCTGACTGCAGCGGCAGACAGCGGCCAGCATCCGGGGGTCGAACACGCGCACGCCGTCTTCGTGGAACAGTCGAAACAAAAGCTGGTTTGAGGTGAGCTCGGGATCCACCAACTCGTCCTCGCCGATGGTCTCGAAGAACGCCTGAGTGCGCCGCCAGGCTTCCAGCGTCGAGCCGCGCGCCTCATCGTCGGCGATGTATTGGATCAGCACGCCACCGGCCCGCGATTGGCCGCTCGATTGGCTGACCGCCAGCCGAACGCGGGTGGGGGTCTGCTCGGACTGGGCGAAGTACTGCTCGGCGCAGAGAGCCAGGGTCTCGCCTTCGATGGCCGTCATGCCCTGATAGCGGTCCATGTCCGAACCCTGATCGACGGTCATCATGAACACGCCGTCGCCCAGTAGTGTCTTGGCACCGGGGCGGACGAAGCCCGTGGAGACCGCCGCCACCTCGTCGGCTTCGAACCGGCAGTAGCCACGTAGCGCACCCGTGGTCTCGTAATCGGCCACCACATAGCGCACCGGACCAGAGCCTCGCGCCTCGACGATCAGCCGCCCCTCGAACTTCAGGTTGGAACCGACAAGTGCCGCCAGTGCGCACGCCTCGCCCAACAGGTTCGCCACGGGCTCAGGGTAATCATGGGCGCGCAGGATGGTGTCGATAGCCGGGCCGAGGCGCGCGATGCGCCCGCGAACGGGCTCGCCCTCGATCTGGAAGGCGCCGACCAGGTCGTCGTGGGGATCAGGCATTTCGGACATGGGGCGCTATATGGGGCTTGAGCGGGAGATTGCCAGCGCCTCAGATCGCCCCGAAGCACCAGGCCAGGATCGACTTCTGGGCGTGGATGCGGTTTTCCGCCTCGTCCCAGATCAGGCTCTGCGGGCCATCCATCACCTCATCGGTGACTTCCTCGCCCCGGTGCGCCGGCAGGCAGTGGAGGAACACGGCGTCCTTGTTGGCCGCACCCATCAACCGGCTGTCGACCTGAAAGGGCTCCAGCGCCTCGACCCGCGCGTCATGGTCGGTGTCGCCCATCGAGACCCAGGTGTCGGTGATGACGCAGTCGGCGCCCCGCACGGCGTCATAGGGGTCGTGGCCGGTCGTGATCATGCCCTGCTGCTCGGCGGCGCGGGCCAGGTCCATCATATCCGGATGGAAAATGGCCGGTGTGGCGATGTTCAGCCGAAAGCCCAGCTTCGGTGCCGCGTGAATGAAGCTGGAACAGACGTTGTTGCCGTCGCCCACCCAGGCCAGGGTCTTGCCGGTCAACGAGCCGCGATGCTCTTCGAAGGTCATCAGGTCAGCCAGGATCTGGCAGGGGTGGCTCTTGTCCGACAGGCCATTGATGACCGGGACGGACGACCACATGGCCAGCCGCTCGACATCGTCGTGCTTGTTGGAGCGGATCATAATGGCGTCGACCATCCGCGACAGCACGCGAGCGGTGTCCTCGATGGGTTCGCCGCGACCCAGCTGCATATCGACGGCGTTGGAAATGATCACGTCGCCGCCCAGCTGGCGCATGGCGGCGTCGAACGAGAATCGGGTCCGCGTGGAGTTCTTCTCGAAGATCATCGCCAGCGTCCGGCCCTCGGCGGGGCGGTCGGCGTCGGACTTGCCCTTGGGCCACCCGATGCGGGCGGCTTTCCGGGCCTTGGCGTCTTCCAGGATCAGGCGCAACTGGGCGCCGTCGAGCTTCCAGATATCCAGGAAATGCCGGGGCGACAGCTGGCTCACGCCGCCTTCACCTTGGCCTGGGCTGCCTCGCAGGCGTGTTCCAGGCCCTGCATCGCCTCTCGCGCCTCATCCAGCGTCAGGGTCAGCGGCGGCAGCAGGCGCACGCAGTTGTCCCCGCCGCCGGCGATCAGCAGGTGCTGGTCGCGGGCGTGCTGCATGAACTCGCGGTTGGGCGTGGCCAGCTTGATGCCGATCAGCAGGCCCTTGCCGCGGATATCCACCACCACGTCGGGGAAGCGGTCCTTCAAGCCCGTGAGCTGCTGGTTGAAATAGCCGGCCACCTCGCGGACGTGGGCCAGCAATTCCGGTTTCACCAGCTCCTCCAGGCTGGCCAGCCCCACGGCCATGGCCAGGGGATTGCCGCCGTAGGTCGAGCCGTGGGAGCCCGGCGTCATGCCCCGCGCCGCCTCGACGGTGGCCAGGCACGCGCCGACCGGGAACCCGCCGCCCAGCGCCTTTGCGACCGCCATGATGTCCAGCGGCGCGTCTGCCCACTCGTAGGCGAACAGCTTTCCCGTGCGGCCCAGACCACACTGGATTTCGTCGTAGATCAGCAGGATGCCCGCCTCGTCGCACAGCTGGCGCAGGCCGCGCATGCAGACGTCCGGCAGCGACCGGGCGCCGCCTTCGCCCTGGACAGGCTCGATCAGGATCGCCGCCGTGGTGGGCCCGATGGCCGCTTTCAGCGCGTCATGGTCGCCATAGGGCAGATGGACGAAACCCGGCATCGGCGGACCGAAGCCCTCTAGATAGCTCGGATTGCCCGAAGCATTGACGGCGGCCAGGGTGCGGCCGTGGAACGAGCCGTCAAAGCCGATGATGTCGATCCGCTCCGGCTGACCCTTGGCCCAGTGATACTTGCGCGCGGTTTTGATGGCGCACTCGATGGCCTCGGCGCCGGAGTTGGTGAAGAACACCACGTCGGCAAACGTGGCGTCGGTCAGCTTGGTCGCCAGCTTTTCCTGGTTCGGGATCGTGAAGATGTTGGAGGTGTGCCACAGCTTCTCGGCCTGATCCTTCACCACCTGGATCAGCTTGGGGTGGCTGTGGCCCAGCGCGGTCACCGCAATGCCGGCCATGCAATCCAGATAGGCCTCGCCCTCAGTGGTGTAGAGACGCGCGCCCTCGCCTCGCTCGAACGCCAGCGGGGTGCGGCTATAAACACCCATGATGTGATCGCTGGGAACAGGCGGCGCGGACTGATCGGCCACTGAAAGACCCTCCAGAATGGAAGCGTCCCCGCGCACTGGGCAGCGGGGACCGGAAGGCTTGGCGTTTTCGTCTCGGAATGTGACGAAGTCAATCGTCTCGCATTTTTCCTCCCCGTGAAGGGCGCGAAAGGATCAGGTCTTGATCTTATACCCCGTACGAAACATCCACAGGCACACCCAGCCCAGCCCGGTTGTCAGAACCGCCGTCATCACGACGCCGATCAGGATCGAGCTGTCGGCCATTCCGGTGAAGCCGAACCGGAAGCCGTCGATCAGATAGAAGAACGGGTTGTAGTGGCTGGCGGTCCGGAACGGTTCGGGCAGTTTCTCCACGAGATAGAAGGTCCCCGACAGGAACGTCATCGGCATGATGACGAAATTGGTGACCGCCGCCATGTGGTCGAACTTCTCGGCCCACAGGCCGGCCATGATGCCGATGAAGGCCATGATCAGCGCCGCCCCGATCCCGAAATAGAGCACAGCCCAGGGCTGGGCCATCGGCAGCCGGGCAAACGGCATCACGGCCAGCATCGTCACCAGACCCACCACGATGCCCCGCGTCGCCGCGCCCAGTGCGAAGGCGCAGACCTGCTCCAGCGGCGACAGCGGCGGCGTCAGGAAGTCGGGCGTCAGGCCCATCATCTTGGCCTGGATCAACGACGAGGACGCATTGGCGAAGGCGTTGTTGAGGATGGCCATC
>JANORH010000442.1:0-3854 GCA_031415215.1 Alphaproteobacteria bacterium
CCCGACCTTGATGAACAGCATCGAACGCAGGCCATGGCCAGCCCCGGCGTGCAATTCGCCCATTGTCATGGTTTCAACGCTGGAACGGATCCAGACCGGCCCGCCAAACTGGCGGGTCAGAGTTTCGACCAGCGGGAAATCTTCCCAGGCTGGCAGGACGGGAGGGGTAGCCGTCATGAAGGCATCATCCCGACCGGCAGGAACCGTGCCAGGGACCGACAGCGAAATGCCCCAGGGCGCCGTCGGGGTGACCTGACGCTCAAGGCACCAGGTGAACAGGGCCGAGAGCCTGCTTGCCAGTTGGGCTGCCGGGGCGGTCAGATCGGCGGCCTCATGGTGTTCGGTTAGAAGGTTCCCCGATAGGTCCGATACGCCGACCCCGATCGCCGTCTGGTCCAGTGTCGCCACCAGCACCAGTCCGCGCCGGGCCGAGAAACGCACAAGGCGAGGGGCGCGCCCGCCGGTAGCCAGTCCAAGCTCGCTTTCATCTACGAGGCCGAGGTCGGACAAAAGCTGCAGCCGGTCCGCCACTACGGCCCGGCCCAGTTCGCTTTCCCGCTCAAGCGCCTGCCGTGTGGTGGCACGTTCGCTGCGGATCAGGTTCAGAATTTCGACCAGCGAGGGCGCTGCCGTCTCGCTGGTACGCGGACGCCCCTTGCCGCGCGAGCGGTTCGATTCGGCAAGGGCGGCGGCGGACAGCGGCAAGAACGGCTCCTTTGATGCATTTCCACAGAGATAAATGGCCATCTTCAGCCGTTCAAGTAAATACTTTTGCAGATAAACAGCAAAAGAAAGCCTACATAAGCAGAAATATGGTTGACCTGTACCGATTCGCAGCGTAATCACTCCTCCACGGTCCGAGGGGGCCAAGAGGAAGGATCGGCCCAGCGGGCAAGGCCGCGCCGGGCACGAGAACGGGAGGGGATAACGGATGGCTGCGTGGAAGCTGGCGTATCACGCCAATTGCTGGGGGGAACTTGGCGGAAGTGCCGTGGGTGTCACCTCGATCACTCAACTCAGCTACCGGACCTTCGGGGCGATGGACCGCGCATTTGCTGACATCGCTTTGGCTGGATATGAGGGGGTTGAGCTCTTCGACGGCAACCTGCTGGACTACAGCGTTGCCGCGATGCGCAGTCTTCTGGCCGACAACGGACTGGCGCTGGTCGCCGCCTATGCTGGCGGGAACTTCATCTTCGATGACATCCTGCCTGAGGAACTGGCCCGGGTGACCCGTGCCGCCGACCGCGCCGCCGAACTGGGCGCGCCGCATCTGGTGGTGGGCGGCGGGGCCAAGCGGTTCGATGGGGTGCGCGAGGTGGACTATCACAAGCTGGGCGGCGCGCTTGACCGGGTCAAGGCGATTGCTGATGCCCGGGGCCTGCGCGCGCACTACCACCCGCACCTGTCCACCATCGTCGAAGGGCCGGCCGAGGTCGCCAAGATCTTCGATCTGACGGAAATCGACTTTTGCCCCGACACGGCGCATCTGGCTGCTGCCGGCGGAGACCCTGCGCAACTGATCCGGGATCACGCGGCACGGATTTCCTATGTGCACCTCAAGGGGTTCCAGAAAGAACCCTTCGCCTTCACCCCGCTTGATCGGGGCGATGTGCCCACCGGCCCCATTCTTCAGGCGATGAAGGACGTGGGCTTTGCCGGCTGGGTTTGTACCGAACTTGACAACTGGGCCGACCCTGCCGAAGGGGCGCGGATCAGCCGTCAGTATCTGAACCGGGCCATGGCGGTCTGAACCGCACGCCTTTTACCGGGGGGTGACCCCTTATCTTCTCTGGGAGGAAGAAATCATGATTACCAGACGTGCTCTCTTGGGCTCGGCCACCGCGCTTGCGCTGGTCATGGGGCTGAACGTCCCTGCCTTTGCCGACCCTGATGCTGCCCTGGCCGCATTGCAGGAAACGGTGCTGTCCAAAGGCCCGAACGGCGAAGAGCCGACCGCGCCGTCGACCGTTGTCCTCAGCGACGAGGAACTGGCCAAGATCAAGGAGATGGGCGCGACCGCCGCCATCGTCATGCATTACGGTGGCAATGACTGGTCCCGCGCCCAGATCAACGGGCTGCAGACCCAGTTCGCCGCGATGGGCATAGAGGTGATCGCGGTCACCGATGCCGGCTTCAAGCCGGAAAAGCAGGTCAGCGACCTGGAAACCATCATGGCGCAGACCCCCGACATCATCGTATCGATCCCGACCGATCCGACCGCCACCGCCGCCGCCTACCGCGCTGCGGGCGAAGCCGGAGCAAAGCTGGTGTTTATGGACAACGTGCCTGCGGGTTTTGTGGCTGGCACGGATTTCGTCTCGGTCGTCTCGGCGGACAACTACGGTAACGGCGTAGCTGCGGCGCATCTGATGGCCAAGGCTCTTGGGCCGGACGGTGGGGATATCGGGCTGGTGTTCCATGCCGCCGACTTCTTTGTGACCAAGCAGCGCTATGACGCCTTCAAGGCGACGATCACCTCTGATTATCCCAACATCAAGATCGTGGACGAACAGGGCATCGGCGGGCCGGACTTTTCGGGCGATGCCGAAAAGGCGGCAGGCGCGATGCTCACCGCGAACCCGTCGATCAAGGGTATCTGGGCAGTCTGGGACGTGCCTGCCGAAGGCGTAATGGCAGCAGCGCGCGCCAACGGTCGTGATGACCTGATCATCACCACCGTGGACCTTGGGGAAAACGTGGCGATCAGCATGGCGCAAGGCGGCTTCATCAAGGGTCTTGGCGCGCAGCGTCCCTATGATGCGGGCGTGGTCGAGGCCAAGCTGGCCGGCTATGCCCTGCTGGGCAAAGAGGCCCCCGCCTTTGTCGCGCTGCCTGCCCTGCCGGTGTCGCAAGACAACCTCCTGGAAGCCTGGACGCAGGTCTATTCGACCGAAGCCACCGACAACATCATGTCGATGATGCTGTGACCCTGCGGCGCGGGGGGCTACCCCCGCGCGCAACCCTGCGCCTTCCGGGGCCCTTTCCGCCCCGACAAAAGGCCCACCCATAGCTCCGGAGACCGAAGATGACCAAAGTGATGAACGTTGCCATGATCGGCGGCGGGTTCATGGGCAAGGCGCATGCCATGGCCTATGCGTCGATGCCGATGTTCTTCTGGCCCGCCCCGGCCATTCCGCACCGCAAGGTGGTTGTTGATGTCACCGACGGGGCCGCCGAAGAGGCCCGCCGCCGTTTCGGTTTCGACGAAGCCAGCAGCGACTGGCGGGCGGTGGTGAACCGTCCCGACATCGACGTGGTTGATATCTGCACCCCCAACAACGTCCATGCGGAAGTCGCCATTGCGGCGGCCAAAGCGGGCAAGCACATCATCTGCGAAAAACCGCTGGCCCGGACAGTCGAGGAAGCCCGCGCCATGGCCGAGGCCGTGAAGCAGGCCGGGGTGATCCACATGGTCGCCTTCAACTATCGCCGCACGCCCGCCGTGGCGCTGGCCAAGAAGTTCATCGACGAAGGCCGCATCGGCAAGATCCTGAACTTCCGTGGAACCTATCTGCAGGATTGGTCGGCGGATGAGAACGGCCAGCTTTCGTGGCGTTTTCATAAAAAGATCGCAGGCTCCGGCGCGGTGGGCGACATCGGCACCCATGTCGTCGATCTGGCGCATTATCTCGTCGGCCCCATTGCCGAGGTGATCGCGATGACCAAGACCTACGTGACAACACGGCCCCTGCAGCAGGGTGGTGTGGACAAGCTGGGCGCGTCCGAGAAATCTGCGGGTGCCGAGCGCGCGCCGGTGGATGTGGATGACGAGGTGATCTCGATGCTGCGCTTTGCCGGGGGTGCCGTGGGCAGCCTTGAGGCCACGCGCAACGCCTGGGGCCGCAACAACT
>JANORH010000443.1:0-4983 GCA_031415215.1 Alphaproteobacteria bacterium
ATCCAGAATCTTGGCATCGACAGCGTCGAGGACCTCGGGCAACATTTCCTCCTGTAGTATGTAGCAAAGCGTACTGTTCTTGCCCCGGAACGGGGATGGCGGGGCATGCTTTTGGCAAGCATTTCCCGCGGTCTTATATGATCTTGCAAGGTCTCGGGCAGACCCATAGGGAAAAAAATTGCGATGCGGCACCAGGAAGTGACGCTCGACGACAAATTTCTGCTCACAGACGGTCGGGTGTTCATCACCGGCGTGCAGGCGCTTTTGCGCGTTTTGATGGATCAGCACCGGCTGGATCAGGCCGCCGGGTTGAACACGGCTGGATTTGTCAGTGGCTATCGAGGTTCCCCCCTGGGTGGTCTGGATCAGCAGGCCGGCCGCGCCGCCAAACATCTGAAAACCGCCCAGGTGGTGTTCAAGGAAGGCCTCAACGAGGACCTCGCCGCCACTGCGGTCTGGGGCAGCCAACAGGCCAATCTGTTCCCCGGGGCCCTGTTCGATGGCGTGTTCGGCATGTGGTACGGCAAGGCACCTGGCGTGGACCGCACGGGTGACGCCTTCAAGCACGCCAACTTCGCCGGCGTCTTCCCAAAGGGCGGGGTGCTGGCGGTGGCCGGCGACGACCACACCTGCAAATCCTCGACCCTGCCCTCGCAGTCCGAGTTTGCGTTTCAGGACTTCGAGATGCCGGTGCTGTCGCCGGCCGATGTGCAGGAGGTACTGGACTACGGCCTGATGGGCATCGCCATGTCGCGGTTCTCGGGCCTGTGGGTCGGTATGATCGCGCTGGCCGATACGATGGATTCCGGGGCGACCATCGATGTGTCGCTGTCGCGGCATCAGTTCGTCACGCCGGAAAACTATCGCATGCCCCCCGGCGGGTTGGGTATCCGGCTGAAAGATCAGCCGCTGGACAAGGAGCGTCGGCTTCGCACCCAGAAACTGCCCGCCGCGCTGGCCTTCGCCCGCGCCAACCGGATCGACCGGGTGATGCTGGGGTCCAGCCGCCCGCGCCTGGGCATTGCCTGTCAGGGGCAGGCGTACAAGGATGTGATCGAGGCGCTGGCTGCCATGCGGATCACCCCGGAGGAGGCCGCATCCCTGGGCGTCGCCATCTACAAGGTCGGCATGCCCTGGCCGCTGGAGCCGCTGGGCTTGCGGGCCTTCGCCGCCGGTCTCGAAACCCTGATGGTTATCGAGCACAAGCGCGCCCTGATCGAGACCCAGGCCCGTGCCGCGCTCTACGACCTGCCGGCCCACGCGCGGCCCACGATCATTGGCAAGACCGACGAGACCGGCGCGCCGCTGCTCTCCGAGCTCAATTCCCTGTCCGTCGCCGAGATCGCTCTGGCCATCGCCGACCGCCTGCCGCCCGGCCCGCATATGGACCGGGTCTATGACTACTTGAGCCGGGTGTCGGCGGCCTCCATGGCGGCGGTCACGCTCTCCAGCGACCAGCAACGCAAGCCGTTCTTCTGCTCGGGCTGCCCGCACAACACCTCGACCCGCCTGCCCGAGGGCTCCCGCGCCCTGGCTGGCATCGGCTGCCACTACATGGCCAGCTTCAACGACCCCGCCACCGACCTGAACAGCCACATGGGCGGCGAGGGTCTCAGCTGGGTCGGTGCCTCGCCCTTCACCACGGAAAAGCACGTCTTCGTCAATCTGGGCGACGGCACCTACAACCACTCCGGCTCGTTGGCCGTCCGCGCGGCAGTCGCGTCGGGTGCCAGCATGACCTACAAGCTGCTGTTCAACGACGCTGTGGCGATGACAGGCGGGCAGGCGGCCGAGAGCGGGTTCACCGTCCCCCAGATCACCCGCCAGCTGGCCGCCGAGGGCGTGCAAAAGGTCGTGATCGTGGCGGCGGAACCCGAGCGCTACCAGACGGTCACCGACCTGGCCCCTGGCGTTGAGGTGAAGGCGCGCCGCGAGCTGATGGCCGTCCAGCGCCAGCTGCGCGACGTGCCGGGCGTCACCGTGCTGATCTACGACCAGGTCTGCGCCACCGAGAAACGCCGCCGCCGCAAGCGCGGCACCATGGCGGCAGCCCCCATGCGCGTGATGATCAATCCGCTGGTCTGCGAAGGCTGCGGCGACTGCTCCAGAGCCTCCAACTGCGTGTCGGTCGAGCCGCTGGACACCGAATTTGGCCGCAAGCGCCGGATCAATCCGTCGACCTGTAATCAGGACTACACCTGCGTCGATGGCTTCTGCCCCTCTTTCATCACCCTGGAGGGTGCCGAGAATGCTCACCGCGAGACCAAACCGGCGCTGACCGCCGACGCCACGCCCCTGCCGATGTTCCAGGCCCAGACCGGCGTCCAGAACATCGTCTTCACCGGTGTCGGCGGTACCGGCGTGACCACGGTGGCCTCGATCCTGGCCATGGCGGCCCACGTGGACGGTCGTGCCGCGTCATCCGTCGACATGACCGGGCTGGCGCAGAAGGGCGGCGCCGTGTTCAGTCATGTTCGCATCGGCGAGACCGAGACCAGCCTGATCGGCGGCCGCGTGCCCGCCGCTAGCGCCCATGTGCTGATCGCCTGTGACGTGCTGTCAGCGGCCGGTGCCGATGCGCTCAGTCTCTACGCCAGGGACCGCACAGTGGCGGTGGGCAACGCCGACTTCGCCCCCACCGCCGACTTCGTCTCCGACCGTGACGTGCGCTTCGACTCGGGCGAGCAGGGCCAGCGGATCGCGGCGGCGACGAAATCCTACGATGCCGCCCCAGCCAGTGAACTGGCCGTGATCCACATGGGCGATGCCATCTACGCCAACATGATCATGCTGGGGTTCGCTTGGCAGAAGGGCGTGATTCCGGTCTCCAGCCGTGCGCTCTACCGCGCCATCAAACTGAACGGCGTGGAGGCCGAGTTGAACCTCCAGGCCTTCGAGCTGGGCCGCAAGGTTGCGGTGGATCCGGACGTGGCCGCACCGGCGGAAGCAGCGACGCCGACGCCTGAAACGATGTCGCTGGATGATCTGATCAACGGTCGCGCCGGCGAGTTGAGAGCCTATCAGAACGCGGCCTACGCCGACCGCTACCTGACCCGTATCGGCGCAGTGCGCTTGGCCGAAATGAACCTGGGAGGCGGTTCGCAGGCGCTGACCCGCGCCGCCGCCATCAGCCTCTACAAGCTGATGGCCTACAAGGACGAATACGAGGTCGCTCGCCTGTACACCGATGGGCGCTTCGCCGCCTACCGTGCCGAAACCTGGACCGGTGGCAAGGCCCGGGTCTGGCTGGCTCCGCCGCTGATCGCGAAGAAAGGCCCCGACGGCAAGCCGCAGAAGATCGCCTTCTCCGGCTGGATGCTGGACGCGGTATTCCCGGTTCTGGCGCGACTGAAGGGCCTGCGCGGTTCCCCCCTCGACCTGTTTGGATACAGCGAGGAGCGCGCCATGGAACGCGGATTGATCATGACGTTTGAGGGTGATCTGGAGCGTATCGTGGCAGGCTTGAGGCCTGATCGCTTGCCGACCGCCATAAAACTCGCGATCGTCCCCCAGTCCATCCGCGGCTACGGACACGTGAAGGAGGCCTCGGTGGGACCGGCGAAGGCAGAGGTGGCGCGGCTGTGGGATGTGTGGACTTCGATCTCTTAGGTACCTTCCCGACCGTAAGCCGCTGCGGGATCTTGTTTGTGGATCCATCCTTGTTTGCCTGGGGTAGGCCCTCACCCGGCTAGTCCAGGTTCAAGTTGATGTGCGCGACTAGGTGGGTGGACGTTGGACCTGGACCTTCGATCTCGGCGATTCCTTTAGGGGTACGAACCCAGCTTACGAAATTTTCCAACTCGGCCCGCGTCGGCGCGAGATCCGCGCCTGCCGTCCAACATGCTGAATTGAACTGTTCCTCGGTGTGACTTTCGCAGAGGAGCGCCTCCAACGCGGAGTACAACGGCTCACGCATCGATGGGTGAAGGCCTCTTGCGTGCCATTCCAGCACTTCCCATTCGCTTTGGCCGACCAAATTGAAATCCTGATGGAACCCCGCAAAGGCAGGATACAAGGTCTCGATTTGCTCAGGTGTCATTGATTGACCTCCGCTGCTGGTTGTTGACAATGCACTTGGGAAAAGCTCTGGCCAAGCAGACTACGTCAGTTTCGGAAGGCGGCATTACGGGAACCAGTTGCGCCTGGATGCATCAATCGATATCATTGATATCGATTGATATGAAAGTTCGTCCCATGCCTGACCTGATCGTGCGCGGCGTCGATGAAGCCCTGGTACGCGCCTTGAAAGCGCGGGCGGGGGCGCTGGGCCGCAGTGCTGAGGCTGAGCACCGGGAAATTCTGGCGGCGGCGCTGGCCGGTCCTCGTAGGCTGAGCTTCGCCGAGGTCCTGGCGACCATGCCGGACGTTGGCCAGGATGCCGACTTTGAACGCGTGCAGTCAGGTCGCGCGACGCCCCATGTATTTGATTGATACCAACGTCGTCAGCGAGGCCCGCAAAGGTGCCAAGGCAAACCCGGGGGTCGTGGATTTCTTCCGCCGCGCCGCCGAGGCCGATCAGCCGCTCTATCTCTCGGTGGTGACGGTGGGCGAGCTCAGGCGCGGTGTCGACCTGCTGCGTCACCGGGGCGACAGCGGGCAGGCGGCACGACTTGAGGCCTGGCTGGGTGACGTCATCGAACAGTTTGCTGCCAACATTCTGGCCCTGGATGTCGAGGCCGCCCAGGTCTGGGGCCGATTGCGCGTTCCCGACCCGGCCCATGAGCTCGACAAGCAAATCGCCGCCATCGGCCTGGTCCACGACCTGACCCTGGTGACGCGCAATACGGCCGACTTCGGAGGCACCGGGATCAGGATGCTGAACCCGTTTTTGCATAAAGAGGTATCGTGAAGACCCGCAAGAAAGCCGATCTGCCGCAAAAGACCTGCGTCGTCTGCCAGCGGCCTTTCACCTGGCGCAAGAAGTGGGAAAAGGTCTGGGATGAGGTGAAATACTGTTCCGACGCCTGCCGGATGCAGCGCAAG
>JANORH010000444.1:0-13574 GCA_031415215.1 Alphaproteobacteria bacterium
CGCCCATGGGGCCGGGCGTATTTGGGGCGGAGGCCAGCATCGAGGCGCGGGTGATTTCGTTCTGCATGGCCGGGAAACGATAGGCCTCCAGGCGATCCAGCGCCTTGCTCAGGCGATAGATGGCGTTGGTCGGCGTGGGCCGACTGGAGTGACCGCCGGGATCGGTGATCGTGATCTCGAAATCCGCATAGGTCTTTTCGGCGCCCTGGATGCCATAGACCGCCGGCTTGCCGTTGATGATGCTACCGCCGCCGCCGTCGACATTGAGGACCATCTCGGCACCCTTCAGCCGCTCGGCCAGCACGGCGGTGGTGGCCATCACCGTCTCCTCGTCGCCCGACAGCGCCAGGATCACGTCGCGCCCCGGTTTCCAGCCCTCGCGACGTAGCTTGGCCAACGTCGCCACGATGACCGAGACGTCAAATTTGTTGTCCGTCGCGCCGCGCCCATAGATGTAGCCGCCCTCGATCACCGGGGTGAATGGATCACGGCTCCAGTCTTCCGGCCGCGCCTCCACCACATCCATATGGCCGGAGATGACGATCGGCTTCTTCTTCGGATCCTTGCCTGGATAGCGGGCGATCAGGAACGCCGTCCCGGCCATGGGCTCGATGGTGATCTCGTCGGGCTTGTAGCCCCCGGCCATCAGTACGCCTTTCAGGTACCCGGCGTAGGGAACCATCTGGTCCCCGCCGGCCACGGTCCGAAACGCGATGCCTCGCTTCAGGATCTCCAGCGCCTGGGCGTTCAGCGTCGGGTCAGGCTTTGGCGCAGACAGAGCGGGCGCGGCAAGGAGAACTGTGGCAGCCAACAGAGCGGCAGAGATAGGGTTCACGTTGGTTACAAGCTCCGGTCGGACGTCAGCCCGAGATGATGGCGCGGGCGCGCCGGAACACAGCCTCGAACATCGACGGGGTCAACCGTCCGGTGTTCGTATTGAGCCGTGAGCAGTGGTAGCTGTTCAGCACCACATAGGGTCCGGCCTGAAACTCCGTCCCGTGTCCGGGCAACCCGGCCGACGCTTTCAGCCCCAGCGCCTTCAGCACATTCCGTCGTGACACGTCGCCCAGCGTCACGATCACTTTCAGCCGGGGCAGGGCGGCCAGCCGGGCGGTCAGAAAGGGGCGGCAAGCGTTTTCCTCCGATGTCTCCGGCTTGTTGCCAGGCGGCGCACAGCGCACGGCGTTCGTGATCATGCAGTCGATCAGCCTGAGGTCGTCGTCGGGTCGCGCATCATAGGTTCCGGCGGCGAATCCGGTCTTCAGCAGGGTAGTATAGAGCAGTACCCCGGCCCCATCGCCGGTGAACGGTCGACCCGTCCGGTTCGCCCCCATGCGTCCGGGTGCCAGCCCGACCACGACCAGCCGGGCCTCCGGATCGCCGAAGGACGCCACCGCCCCGTTAAACCCCGCCGGGATCGAGGCCCGGTTGGCATTGCGATAGGTCACAAGTCGGGGGCAGAGCAGACAATCGGCGGGCGCCTCGGCAGGCGTGGTCACGATCTCGTCCCCGGTGTAGGTCGGGCCGTGGCTGGGCGACAGGGCATTTCTTTGAACATCCTCGATCTCGATCAGGCGGTCATCATTGCGCTCGGCAGCAACCTCGGTGCCTCCGAAGACCTGCTGGAGGCCGCCCTGGTCCGTCTTGCATCGGCGGGCCTGCCGATCCTGGCCAGGTCCGGCTGGTGGCGCTCCGCCGCCTGGCCCGACCCCACCCAGCCTGCCTACCGCAACGGCGTTGCCATTGTCGAGACGAACCAGCCACCCGCCGCCGTGATGGCGACCCTGCTGGCAATCGAGACAGCCCTCGGACGCCACCGCTCGATCCGCAACGCCCCCCGGACCCTGGACCTCGATCTGATCGCCTGTGGACGCCAGGTATTCGACACGCCCGGCCTGACCCTCCCGCACCCTCGTGCTCATCAGCGCCGGTTTGTCATGGGACCGTTGGCGGAGATTGCACCGGGGTGGGTGCATCCGACGCTTGGGAAGACCGCCGCCGAACTGGCGAGAGCGGCGACCGTGGGCCCCGACGCTGGACCGGTCTGACCCTTATGATCAACGCGAAAGCGCCGCGTCACGTGTACCTTGTGCGACGTCCTTGATCTGGTCGTTCAGGCGCCGCTCCCGCGCGAGATCCTCCGCCGCAAGCCCGTCCAGGCTCAGATAGTCCTGCCGCCACCTCACCGGCCCTGGCCACGTCAGCGGATTTCGAGCTGTCGTGCGCGGTCCGGTCGCGGTTTCCAGGATGTCCAGTGCCCGCGTCAGCGTCGCGTCCTGCGACGCCACGTCAAACGGCAGGCCCGCTGCATTGCCCAGCGGCACGTCGCTGAACAGAAACCTCGGGACGCCGCAGTGCTCGACGATGTCCAGTGCCGCGCCCATGACGACCGTAGGAATGCCGGCGGCCTCCAGCGCCCGCGCAACCAGGCTCATCGTCTGGTGGCAGACCGGGCAGTTGGCGACCAGCACCGCGACATCGGCACCATCGGCCCGGCAGCGGGCGAGCACGTCGGGCGCATCCACCTCCAGCGTGTGCCGTTGGCTGCGGTTGGTCGGTACGCCATGAAAACGCGGTGTCAGCCCGCCAATCCGGCCGGACTCAACGTTTCGGCGCAGGGCGGGGAGGGGGAACCAGCAGTTTGGGTCGTCGCTCAGGTGCCTCTGGTCCACGGCCACGTGTGAAACGCGCAGATCATGATCAAGGCTTACGTCGCCGGAATAGACGGCGAAGAACTTTGCGGCGGCGTTGTAGGTCGCACCGGCGCCCTGGCTTCCCTTGCCCGGTTGATAGAGCGCAGCGGTGGTGAGGAGGGCGACGCGACTTTCGGCCAGGGGTTTGCGCAGGGGCGTGAACGGCACGCTGTCGTATCGGGCGTAGCGGTACGGATTGTCGTAACCCAGCGCGCCGTACCAGGCGTGGGTGCGTTCGATGTAGCGGATCGACGCGCTGTCATCGGCTGTACTGTGAGTCACTTTGGGCCACCCGGTTGGCAAGTCGGTGCCAGCATGTCACGAGCGGGGCTGTGCCTGAAGCCTGTTATCCGGAGCTGGAATGTCGTCTTTGCCTGCCGATGTGGAAGCCTTCACCGCGACGATGGCGCAGCTGCTGAGTGAGGCCGGCCTTGGGCAAGATGCTGACCTGAAGGATCCCGAATTGCTGGCGAGCCTTCCGCGCGACTATCTGATGGATAGCCTGGTGGTCATGCGGCGAGTTGGTCTGGATCCGGCTGAGACGGCGTGTCTCAGCGCCGTCTATCTCGGGCTCAATCAGGCTTTGATGCAGACATCGGCGGGTGAGGCTGCTGGGCCCTGGTCGGGACGGTTCGATGCGCTGGCAGAGGTTGGTCGCAAACGCCTGGCTCAAGGTCGCCTGGAGCCGCTGTTTCTGTTGTTTGAGACGGCGCTGAGCGAACAGATGGCGCTGCGTCGCCGGACGATGAACTGACGGCCGCCCGTTTAGCGTGTAACGCCTGTCACTTCCTTGATCAGGCCCTGGACGGTCGCCTTCTGGCCCGCAGCCCAGACAACCTTCAGATAGGCCAAGGTTCGTCCGGCGGCCTCGTCAAAGCGCCAGTCGCAGCCGTCGAAACGGCAGCTGGAGAACGTCGGCGTCTCCCCACCAGCATAGATCATGCGACAGTCGCGGAACTCGCAGGCTTCGAACACTTCGCCGTCCAGCAGGACCGTTTCATGATTGTAGATCGTGTCGCTCGGCATGGGGCCTCAGGTTTCGTCCGGCGTGGTTTCGGGCGGAGGCTCGCCTGCGGCTTCCGCGCGATCACGCTCACGCTGCTCGCGCTTGGCGCTGGCCTTTTCGTTGACCTTCAGCGCCTTCTGGCGATCACGTTCCATGCGCTCGAATTGATAGTTCGGCTTCCTCGCCATGCGCGCACTCCTTGACGGTGTCGTTGCGATCGACGGGGAAGACCAGAGCCGGGTTGGGCTCTAGGATTCCGGCGTGGGGCTTTCGGGCGCGGGGCTTGCCGGCTCAGCGGCCTTGAAGGTGGCCGCGCAGATGGCTTCCAGGTGACCGCGCACGGCGCGGGGCGCCAGAAGGGCGTCCACGGCACGGCAACCGTCGGCTTTCAGGCGCTCTTTAAGCTGGACAAGGTTCGGGATGTTCCCCGAGCGGGCCAGTTCGTATGCGCGTTCAATTGTGGATGTTGTCATGTGCTGAATTGGGCTCTGGCGGAAACAGTTTACACCATCTCCGCCAGAATTGCCCGCCGTCCTTAGGCTGCGCCGAGCTGGCCAGCGGACATCTTGCCGCTGCGCTGATCACGCTCGAGCTCGTAGGAGAGCTTTTGACCTTCGTTGATCGAGCCGAGGCTCGAACGCTCAACGGCCGAGATGTGTACGAACACGTCTGCGCCGCCGTCGTCAGGTTGGATGAAGCCGAAGCCCTTGGTGGGGTTGAACCACTTCACAGTACCGGTAGCCATAGTTGTCACCTTTCGGGTGCAAGTTTTCGTGCGCCCCTAGTGGGCTACGAAATCAAAATCTCGGAGAGGATCGTGGTAGGCTCGGGGCTCGATCCGAAGAAAAAGCGTAGAGAGCAACCGAACCAAAGCGATATTCGACAAGCGGCTTATATCAGAGTTGTGGCCGAAAGCCAATTCTTTCGCAGGTGCGTCACAGTGCCGGCTTGAACGGTCAGCATCGAAGGCGTCGAAATCGCGGCTGGCCCCGCGGGGGCTGCCGTCCGAAGATGCGTCAAATGCGCGTCGCGACCTTTGCGGCGTTGCACAATGAGCCCCGAACCGCTAGTTTCAGCGGTTCTAATTCCGCTTGAGAGACCCCATGGCTCGCGTCACCGTCGAAGACTGCATCGAAAAAGTCCCCAACCGCTTCAGCCTGGTGCTGTTGTCGTCGCATCGCGCCCGCGCCGTTTCGGCTGGATCGCCGATCATGGTGGACCGTGACAACGACAAGAACCCTGTCGTGGCCCTGCGCGAGATCGCCGATGACGTCGTCGACGCCGAGGAACTCAAGGAAGCCCTGATCCTTTCGCTCCAGCGCGTCGATGAGCGCTCCGAAGCCGAGGAAGAGGCCGAGACCCTGGCCCTGCTGGCCGACCCGACCCACATGCAGATGAGTGAGCTTGAGCTCATTCGTGCCCTGCAAAGCGACCGTGATGGCGGTCAGGAGGAGCGGTACTGAGCCCCGAAGGCGCAGAACCCTTCCTTCAAGACGCGGCGACGCCACCCGCCGCTATGCTTCCCGACGTTCCCGTCACTGCGCCTGCCGCAACGGGAACGCCCAGACCCAAGATGCTTCGTCAGTTCGAGCTGATCGAGAAGGTTCGCTCGTACGATCCCACCGCTGACGAAGCGTTGCTCAACCGTGCCTATGTCTACGCCATGCGCGCCCACGGCGCCCAGAAGCGGGCGTCCGGCGACCCGTATTTCGCCCACCCCATCGAAGTGGCGGGTATCCTCACCGACTATCGCCTGGATACCGCGACCATCGTCACCGCGCTGTTGCACGACGTCATCGAAGACACCGAGACCACGCGCGAAGACATCGAGCGTCTGTTCGGCTCGGAAATTGCCGAGCTGGTCGAGGGCGTCACCAAACTCTCCAAACTGGAGTTGTCTGAAGCGCACCTGCGTCAGGCTGAAAACCTGCGCAAGTTCATCCTGGCGATCTCCCGGGATGTCCGCGTCCTGCTGGTCAAGCTGGCCGACCGCCTGCACAACATGCGCACCCTGCATTTCATCAAGCAGGCGGCCAAGCGCGAGCGGATCGCGCGGGAAACCCTCGACATCTACGGCCCGCTGGCCCGCTCGATCGGTGTGCACCGGATCTGCGAAGAACTGGAAGAACTGGCCTTCGCCCACCTCAACCCGGTCGCGCGTGACGCGATCATGCGGCGACTGGCAGTCTTGCGGACCGAGCAGGGCGGGGCGGTCTCCACGGTCAGCCAGGAAATGTCGACAAAGCTGGAAGCGGCCGGAATTCCAGCCCGGGTCTATGGTCGCGAGAAGCACCCGTTCTCGATCTGGCGGAAGCTGCAGCGCAAATCCATCGGCTTTTCGCAGCTTTCCGACATCTATGCTTTCCGCGTCATCGTCGACAACGAGGAAGACTGCTACCGCGCCCTGGGCGTGATCCACCGCGCATGGCCATCGGTGCCCGAGCGGTTCAAGGACTTCATCTCGACGCCCAAACGCAACAACTACAGGTCACTCCATACGACCGTGGTCGGCTACAAGGGCATGCGGATCGAGATGCAGATCCGCACCGAAGCCATGGACCGGGTCGCCGAGGAGGGCGTGGCCGCTCACTGGCGCTACAAGAACAAGTCCTACGGCTTTGACGCCGAGCACCAGGCGGCGGCCGGCGGGCGCGATCCGTTGGTCAATCTTCGCCACTTGGTTCAGGTGCTGGAGCACGGCGGCGACGCCGAGGAACTGGTCGAGCACGCCAAGCTCGAAATGTATCTGGATCAGGTGTTTGTCTTCACGCCCAAGGGCAAGCTGGTCAGCCTGCCGCGTGGCGCGATGCCGCTGGATTTCGCCTACGGCCTGCATACCGACATCGGCGACACGACGGTCGGTGCCAAGATCAACGGTGAACTCAAGCCGCTGCGGACAACGCTGTCCAACGGTGACGTGGTCGAGGTTATCCGGGGTGGCAAGCCGGCGGTGCCACCGGACTGGCGATCATTGACTGTCACCGGCCGCGCTCGCTCAGCCATCCGCCGCCACATCCGCCAGACCGAGCGTGAGGAATTCATCCGCCTGGGCCGGGCGACCCTCGATCAGACCTTCGAAGCCGCCGGCAAGAGCCGCAAGGACGTGTTGCTGCGCCCGGCGCTGGAGCGTTTCGCCGTCGCCGGAGAGGATGAGCTGTTCGACGCCGTCGGGCGTGGACGCGCGACGCCCTCTCAAGTGTTGGAGATCGTCTTCCCCGGCCTGAAACCCGCCGAACGCGAGGCTGCCACCGCACGCCGCCACATCCAGGACGCCAAGCATGCGCGTCTCTACGTTCGCGGCGCTGGGCTACAGTCCGGCCTCACCCTGCATTTCGCCACCTGCTGCTCCCCGATCCCCGGTGACCGCATCGTTGGCATCCTGGAAAACGAGGGCCGCAATCTCATGGTCCATGCCATCGACTGCGAGAAACTGGCCGAATACGAGGATCGCGAGGAACTCTGGCGCGACCTGCAATGGACGCCGGAGGCTGAACGGAACGCCATTGCCCGTGCCCGCCTGACAGCCACCATCCGCAATGCGCCCGGCGTATTGGGTCAGGTCTGTACTGTGATCGGCGAGGCCGGCGGCAATATCGTCGGCTTGCGCATGCACCACCGCCAGTCCGATTTCTTCGACGTCGACATCGAGGTCGACGTCCACGACGCCCGCCACCTGACCCACATCTCTGCCGCGCTCAGGGCCAATCCCAGCGTGGAAGAGGTGGAGCGGACAAAGGGGTAGGGCGCTACTGCCGTGCAGGAGTTGAGTTTAACGTGGCCGCTTCAGACGCACTGGCGCCTTCCGTCGGACGCCAAACGCGACTATTTCCCGTCCCATGAACACTGAAGACGTCCTCGATGAATTCCGCGGCGCGGGCGCCCTGCGGGAAGGCCATTTCATCCTGGCTTCGGGTCGCCATAGCGCGATGTTTTTGCAGAAGAACCTGGTGTTTCAGTACGCCGACCGGACCGAACGGCTCTGCAAGGCGCTGGCGGCCAGGATCGAGGCCCGTTTTGGAAAACCCGACGTGATCGTCTCGCCGGCCGTGGGGGCGATCATTCCGGGCTACGAAACTGCCCGCTGGCTGGGGGTGCCCTCGATGTTTGTCGAGCGGGAGGACGGGGGCTTCAAACTGCGCCGCGCGTTCCGGATCGAACCCGGTGCGAAGGTCGTCGTGATCGAGGACGTGATCACCACCGGCGGCAGTTTCCGCGAGGCGGTTGTACCTGTCGAGGCGGCGGGTGGCGTCATACTTGGCTGCGCCTGCATCGTCGACCGCTCCGGCGGCAAGGCCGATGTAGGCTGGCCGCTGGTGGCGCTGGCGACCCTGGATGTGCCGTCCTACGCCCCCGACGAAATTCCTCCCGAACTCGCCGCATTGCCGGCCGAGGAACCGGGAAGCAAGAGGCTCCGCGCATGACTCGCCTGCGGCTCGGCGTGAACATCGACCACGTCGCCACCGTCCGCAATGCGCGCGGCGAGGGCTATCCTGACCCGGTCCGCGCCGCCGAGATGGCGCTGGCCGCAGGCGCCGACGGCATTACCGCCCACCTGCGCGAGGATCGTCGCCACATCTCCGATGCCGACATCGACGCCCTGGCCCTGACCACGCGTCGTCGCGGCTTGCCACTCAACTTCGAGATGGCAGTCACGCAGGAAATGGAGGCCATCGCCCTGGCCCACCTGCCGCACGCCGCCTGCCTGGTGCCGGAGCGGCGCGAAGAGGTCACCACCGAGGGCGGCCTCGACGTGGTCAAGGGTCACAACACCATCGCCCCCGTCGTGGCGCGGCTGGTTGCGGCCGGGATCCGCGTCTCCTGCTTTGTCGACCCTGACCCTGCACAGGTGGCGGCGTCGAAGGCCGTGGGTGCCCAGGTGATCGAACTCCACACTGGTGCCTATTGCGAGGCCGTTCGCGAGAAGCAGCCACAGGCCGAGGCCCTGCTCGCCAAACTCAAGGCCGCTGCACGTCAGGCCGTCGAGCTCGGCCTTGAAGTCCACGCCGGCCACGGCATCGACTACGAGACCGTCAAGCCTGTGGCCGCCATCCCGGAGCTGATGGAACTCAACATCGGCCACTTCCTGATCGGCGAGGCGATCTTCATCGGCCTGGGCCCCGCTATCCATCGTATGCGGGCGCTGATGGATGAGGCGAGAGCTCAAGCCGCCGCATGATGGTTTTCAAGTGATTTTGGGTCTGGGCTCCGACCTCTCCGACATCCGCCGCATCCAGGCCAGTCTGGACCGCTTCGGCGACCGGTTCCGCCACCGCATCTTCACTGAACTGGAACGCACCCGCTCCGAACGCAAGGCCGACGCCGCCGCCAGCTACGCCAAGCGCTTTGCCGCCAAGGAGGCCTGCGCCAAGGCCCTGGGCACGGGGATGCGTCGCGGCGTCTTCTGGCGCGACATGGGGGTGATCAACATGCGTTCCGGCCAGCCGACCATGGCGCTGACCGGCGGCGCGCTGGCCCGGCTTCACGAGATGACGCCCACCGGCATGAAGGCCGTCATTCACCTGACTCTCACCGATGACCACCCCTATGCGCAGGCCTTCGTGATCATCGAGGCGTTGCCGCAATAGGGGTTGCGGCGCTTGCCCAGGCGTCCATTCCCACCAACGCCGTCATCGGCGGGCCTGACCCGCCGATCCATGCCGCGCCTGCAGGTCGAGGCATCCCGTGCGACATCCAGGGTTTGGCTGCTCCTGCATGGATCGCCGGCTCAAGGCGCGGCGAAGACGAGCGGGGAGAGGTCAGGGCAGGTTGGGCGGGGGCCTGACCACCCTCAGACGATCCGGCTCTTGCGATCCCCCCAGTAGCGATCTCGCAGCACGCGCTTGTACAGCTTGCCAGTCGGCAGGCGCGGCAATTCCGCCTCGAAGTCCACCGACCGGGGGCACTTCAGGCCCGCCAGATGTTCCCGACAGAACGCGATCAACTCCGCCGCCACCTCCGGTCCCGGTTCGACGCCCGGCATCAGCTGCACCACCGCCTTGACCTCTTCGCCCAGGTCTTCGTGCGGCACGCCGAATACAGCCGCGTCGGCCACCTTGGGGTGGGTGATCAGCAGGTTCTCACACTCCTGCGGATAGATGTTCACCCCGCCCGAGATGATCATGAAGGTCGCCCGGTCGGTCAGATACAGGAACCCGTCGGCGTCGACGAAACCCACGTCTCCCACCGTCGCCATCGTGCCGTCCGCCGACCGGGTTTCGGTGGTGCGGCCCGGGTCCTGAAAATATTCGAACGCATTGGCCATCTTGAACCACAGCGTCCCCGGCTCGCCGGGCGCGCTGGGGTTCATCTCGTCGTCCAGCACATGCAGTTCGCCGGCGACGACCCTTCCCACCGTGCCCCGGTGCGCCAGCCATTCGGCGCTGTCACAGGCACTGAACCCCATGCCCTCGGTGGCCCCGTAATACTCGTGGATGATCGGACCCCACCAGTCGATCATCGCCTCCTTCACCTGGGGCGGGCAGGGGGCGGCGGCGTGGATCGCGATCTCCAGCGACGACAGGTCGTAGCGGGTGCGGGCCTCCTCCGGCAGTTTCAACATCCGTGAGAACATGGTCGGCACCAGCTGGCTGTGCGTGACCTTCCAGCGTTCGACGAGGCTCAGATACTGCTCGGGATCGAAGTGCTCCATGATCACCACCGTGCCACCTCGCCCGATGGTCAGGCCGACCGCCGCCTGCGGTGCCGAGTGGTAAAGCGGCGCGGGCGACAGATAGATCATCCCGTCGCGATACCGCCAAAGCCCGTCCAGAAACGAAAACAGCGCCGCATTCTCCGACGGCGGCAGCTCGGGCAGGGGCCGCAAGATCCCCTTGGGCTTGCCTGTCGTGCCCGATGAATAGAGCATCGCCGCGCCGGAACTCTCGTCGGAAATCGGCGTCGCCGGAAACCCCGCCACAGCCTCGTCCAGGTTCAACACCCGGTTCCCGTCGCCGGGACCGTCGACCACCAGGCACCGCTCAACACCAGGTGCCATGGCCATCGCCTTCAGCGCCACCTCCCGCTTGGCCTCAGACGTGATCAACACCCGCGACAGGCTGTTGGTCAGGATATACGCCAGCTCCTCGGCCGTCAGGTACGAGTTGACGCAGGTGTAGTAGAGCCCCGACCGCGCCCCCGCGCCGCAAGCTTCCAGATAGCGGGCGTTGTTCTCCATGATGATCGAATAGTGGTCGTTCCGGTTCAGCCCCACCGAGCGGAAATAATGTGCCAGCCGGTTGGTCCTGGCCTCCAGCTCGCCATAGGTCACCGTCTCGCCGGTGGAGGCCATGATGAACGCCGGATGGTCGGGTCGGGTCTTCGCGTGCGCGCCTGGGTACATTGCGGGGTCCTGAATGTGCAGAACAGATCACACCCAGTGCACTCCGGCCTGTCAAGCTGACGCGTCGTCCGACAATTGCAGCGATACGCGAGTTAGCTAAAGTGTGGCGAATGCCTCAGGGAGCTGATCATGCGTTTTCTGTCCGCCATCACCGCCGTCGCCGCTCTGACATTCGCCACCAGCGCCACCTGCGACACCCTCCAGGAAGTGACGACCAAGGGCATCGTCCTGTCGGCCGGGGGCATGGATATCGACGTCACCTACACGCCCGACGGCAAGTTCACCGCCCTGGACGGCCAGATCACCGGCGCCTGGCGGATCGACGGTGAGAAACTGTGCACCAGCTCCAACTTCGAACCGACGGAATCCTGCGTGGCCTATCCGAAGGACAAGAAGTCCGGCGACAGCTTCGACCTCACCTCGCCGCAGGGCACAGCGACGATCAAGATCAAGTGACTGGACGCCAGCAGCCCGCTGGCTTTGTCGGCACCTCGAAGCGCGGCACCCCTAACCCTTGCGCCACGCAGGGTCGTAAAAGAACACCTCGCGCCAGATCTTCTCGCCCTTCCAGGTCTGCCAGGCGATCTCCTCGAATCCGCGCTTCACACCGTCCTTCGACGTGAACGTAAAGCGCCAGTGCAGCGCGACCCGATCCCCGTCCACCATCGGCGGCGACATCAGTTCGCTCTCTACCCCGGCCACCCGCGCCAGCGCCTGGCGCTCGCCCTCCATCAATACCTCGCGCCCCACGCGGGGCTGGCCCGCGTTCTCCTGCATGGTCGCATCCTCGGTGTACCAGTCTGCAATGGCACCTACGTGGTCGCCGCTGACCACCTGGGCGATAAAGGTTTCGAGAGAGGTTTGTGAGGGCATGCTCGTCTCCTTCAAGTCACGGCGGCGCGCATCGCAAACCGGGGCCACAGCGTATTCAGCGCCAGTCCGGCCAGCACCAGCGCCGCCGCCCCCAGCTTCCACGGCGTCAGCGCCTCACCCAGCAAAATCGCCGAGGCCCCCATCCCGAACACCGGCACCATCAGCGCCAGCGGGGCCACAGTCGCCGCCGGGTGCTGCGCCAGCAGCCAGCCCCAGGCCGTATAGCCAAAGATCGTATTGCCCACCGACTGCCACAACACTGCCGCCCAGGCCGCCGGGCTGGCATGCACCACCGCCTGCGACATCGCCGGCCACCCCTCGCTGATCAGCGCCAGCGCAAACAACGGCGGGGCCGAAAACACGCTGGCCCAGACCACATAGGCCAGCATGTTCACCTGACCGGCGCTCCGCTGCACCGTATTGCCCCCCGCCCAGCTCATCGCCGCGATCAGCACCAGCCCCAGGCCCACCAGCGTCAGCTCGGCACTCACATGGCTGATCAGCCACCCCAGCCCCACCGCCGCCAGCCCCAGCGCCACCAGCTGATAGGGCTTCACCCGCTCCCCGGTCAGCATCATCGCCAGCCCGATGGTAAAAAACGCCTGGGTCTGAACGACCAGGCTGGCCAATCCCGGCGAAATCCAGTGGGTCATGGCGATGTACAGCATGCCGAACTGCCCCACCCCGATGAACACCCCATACAGCGCCAGATTCCACCACGGCACGGCGGGCCGCTTCAGGAAAAACACCGCCGGCAGAACGGCAAACATGAATCTAAGGGCCGCGAAAGTCAGCGGCGGAAAGTCCTCCAGCCCCCACTTGATCACCACAAAATTGGTCCCCCACACCGCCACGACGACAAGGGCCAGAAGCAGGTGCAGCGGGGGCAGAGTGGCGCGGGTCATGGCCGGGTTATCGAGGGATCGGGGACGCGTGTCACGACGCCAGTTCGCAGCCAGCGGCCCCGACCCTTTTCCCTCCCCTTAATGGGGAGGGACAGGCCGCAAGGCGGCCAGGGTGGGGAAGGGCGGGTCAAGCACGTCGGATTCCGCGCGGCCCCCGCAACCTCGCCTCCCCCACGATGCGGCGGGCGGGGGACCGCCCGCCGAAGAGCGGGTGGTGGAGGGGGCAAGTCTCGGCACCGCTTCGAGCGTCTGGCGGATACGAGCGAGGATCACCCTCGGCGTCCCCCTCCACCGCACCACCACCCGCCGCCCATCACAGGCCCCGATCTTGCTCATCCGTCACTGACCGGATAGGCAACACCCGCTTCGGGTCACCGGGGCGGCCAGGGATTCCAGAATGAACGACACGGTACAGAGCGGCGGGGAGCCCAAGGCTTCGGGGGCGCTCAATGAGGTGGTCGAGATCATCAAGACGGTGGTCTATGCGCTGCTGATCGCGCTGTTCCTGCGGGTGCTGTTCTTCCAGCCCTTCACGATCCCGTCGGCCTCGATGGAGCCTAACCTCTATGAGGGCGACTACATCATCGTCTCGAAGTTCAGCTACGGCTACTCGCGCCACTCCATCCCGTTCAGCCCCAATATCTACGCGGGCCGGGTGCTGGAGCAGAAAGCCAATCGCGGCGACATCGTGGTGTTCAAACTGCCCAGCGATGGCCGCACAGACTACGTCAAGCGCGTGATCGGCGTCAGTGGCGACC
>JANORH010000445.1:0-10395 GCA_031415215.1 Alphaproteobacteria bacterium
GGGCGCGCCGGTGAGCAGTCGTGCCAACGCCTCGTCCAGCGTGTAGCGGCCCATCAGGGACGTACGCCCGCCGGAGCCACAGTTGGAGGTTCCCAGCACCGAGATGCTGGTCTGCAAGCCGAGGTCGATCAGAGCATCGGCGTAAGACCGCGAAGGGATCGCAACCCTCAGACGTGACTCAGCAGCGTCAGCGCGCCCCGCCAGACAAGCGAGGGCGACACCGCCCAACACAGTTCGCAGTGGCAGGCTCCGCCCGACTATGGCCAATCGTCCTCATCAGCGGTCCGACGCCATATCGCGCTGCAGGACCAATCCTGCTTCGGAACGTACCGCTCTTATGGGAACCAGCAAAGCCAGGCGACGGATTACGGCATCTTGACTGTCGAGGATCAAAACGCCGGAGACAGGTGTGGCCGCCAATGTCGGGTCATCGATACGGATGGGCGTCGCCCACTGCTGGTTGAGGTCGGCGACTACGTCAGCCAGAGTCTGTTGGCGATAGACCAGTCGGCCCGAGCGCCAGGCCAGCACTTCCGCCGGTTCGACTGCAACGACGCTGGCCGGTGCAGCACCTTCGGTGTGGTCCAGTCGCTGACCGGGGCGGAGTCGATATGCCTTGCCGATCCCGCCGTCCAGCGGCCCCACCTCGACAGCGCCGCGTGCCACTGTGATCGAAAGCTTGCCCTCGCGCCGACGCACATCAAACTGGGTTCCGACAACTCGCACCATCCGGTCGCCTACCGCGACCGTGAATGGTCGGTCAGCATCATGGGTGACGTCAAAGACCGCCTGGCCCTCATGAAGGAATAGCGACCTGGCATTGCGAGCCAGCGTTACGGTGAGGCGTGAGCCGGCGTTAAGGTCGATGCGGGAGCCATCGGCAAGGGTCACCGAGCGCTTTTCGCCCTTGGCCGTCACGTAGGTGGTGGTGGGCGAAAACACCTGCGGGGCCACGAAGACAGCGATCATCGCCGCCGCAGCAATCCCGGCGCCGCCGACAAGGTATCGGCGGTCCATGATCGGACGGGCGAGTCTGCGTTGGCGTTGCGAGACGGCTTCAGCGATCTGGCCTGCGTTGGCGGCAAATGTGTGGGAGATCGCCAGCGCCGCGTCGAACGCAGCGACATTTTCCCGCGAAGCGGAAAGCCAGCCGTCAAACGTCGTCGCCTCGGCATCGCCAAGACTGCCGGCTTCGAGCCGCACAACCCAAGCGGCAGCGTGAGCGCGCCGCAGGTCGTCGTTGTTTCGCAAGACGCTGATCATCAATCCACCCCAAGCTGTCGCGAACGACGGCCCGTTGAATGTATAGACGCCGCCGAACGGCCCAGCCCCCATGTCGATGTGCACAATCCGCAGTAGATCATCGACCCAACCGCAAGGTGAGCGTCTTGAGCGCTGCCGAAATGTGCTTTTCCACGGACTTTACTGATAGACCCATGACCCGTGCGGTTTCGGCATGGCTCCTGCCCTCCAGTTTGTGCAGACGGAAAGCGCGCTGCATTTGCGGCGGTAGTTCACCGACCGCGTCGACAAGTTGGCGCAGCTGTTGCCTTGAGGCCGCCGCCTCGTCCGCCGCCGGCTCAACCGCAATGTCCTCGCCGTCCACAGACACATGGGCCAACTGCCGCCATGCCGCGTCGCGCGCCACAGCGCGGCTCTCACCACGCACCTGATCCAGTATGATGTTGGTGGCGACGCGATAGATCAGCGCCACCGGGTTCTCGACCGTGATCGCTGCGAGGTCCCGGCTTGCGAGCTTGATATAGAGCTCCTGGGCCAAATCCTCGCCACGGCTGAGGGATCCGGTGCGGGCCGCGAAGAACCGTACCAGGTTGGCCCGACGTTCGAGATAGATCTCGAGCAGTGGGTCGGTCGGCATGGTAACGGGGCTGGGGCCGGTGGCGATGCTCATGCCCACGGGCCTCCATGCCCTGACTGAGCGGCGGCGTCCCTGGGTCTTTGCGGCTGATGATGGGGCATGGCGGCTTGAAGGATAACGTCTGCGCCAACACATGCCTCATTCTGTACTCCAGGCCAATGTTATGGGCGGAGGAAGGTCTGGATTTCGGCTCCTGCGACGGTGTCCGTCGATGAATCAGGCGTCGCGGCCGCTTGATCGCTCAGATCAGCGATCTGATTCGCCCCAGGCGCCGAAAAATTGAACTGCGAACCGCTCAAGCCTCTGCGCATTGCGGCTATTTCCACAGGCGATCCGTAAGTTGACGGGCCGGTGGGGTCTTCTCTCTGGCCCGACGTATGCAGACGCACTATGAAATCGCCACGGTGAGCGCGTGCAGGGGTGGCCTCTGTGCCGGTTTGGGAACCAAGGAGTAGCCGTCTATGAGCCTTAAGACCGTGACGGGACTCGAGCCTGCCCCGACGAAGCACGTCGGACTGGTCAAGTGGGTGCGTGAGATCGCCACTTTGACCCAGCCGGACAGGGTTGTCTGGTGCGACGGCTCGGAGGCGGAGTGGTCCCGTCTGACCGCCGAACTGGTCGCGGCGGGTACGCTGCAGCAGCTCAATCCCGACAAACGTCCGAATTCCTTCTACGCCCGGTCTGATCCGCGCGACGTGGCGCGAGTCGAGAGCCGCACGTTCATCTGCTCGGAAAAATTCGAGGATGCCGGCCCGACCAACAACTGGCTCGATCCCAATGAGATGCGCTCGGACCTGACGGACCTGTTCCGGGGGGTGATGCGCGGGCGCACGATGTATGTTGTGCCGTTCTGCATGGGCCCACTAGGCTCGAAGATCAGCCAGATCGGCGTCGAGATTACGGACAGCGCCTATGTCGCAGTGTCCATGCGAATCATGACCCGTATGGGTACAGGGGCCTTGGAGTCTCTGGGTTCAGACGGCTTCTTCGTGCCGGCGGTTCACACGGTAGGGATGCCGTTGGTCGATGGCGTCAAGGATGTCGCCTGGCCCTGTAACGAGATAAAATACATCGTCCACTTCCCGGAAAGCCGGGAAATATGGTCCTATGGTTCCGGCTACGGCGGCAACGCCCTGTTGGGCAAGAAGTGCTTTGCTCTGCGGATCGCCTCAGTGATGGCCCGCGATGAGGGCTGGTTCGCCGAGCACATGCTGATCCTGAAGCTGACCTCGCCGCAAGGGGCGTCCAAGTTCATCGCAGCAGCCTTCCCCAGTGCCTGCGGCAAGACCAACATGGCCATGCTGCAGCCGACGCTAAAGGGCTGGAAAGCTGAGACCATCGGTGACGACATCGCCTGGATGCGGTTCGGTGATGACGGTCGGCTGTATGCGATCAATCCGGAGGCGGGATTCTTCGGCGTGGCCCCCGGTACCGGGATCGAGACCAACAAGAACGCCATCGACGCGCTGTGGGGCAATTCGATCTTCACGAATGTGGCGCTGACCGACGACGGTGACGTCTGGTGGGAAGGCCTGACACCGCAAGCCCCGATGCACCTGACCGATTGGCAGGGGCGCGACTGGACACCGGACAGCGCGACACCTGCGGCCCATCCCAACGCCCGCTTTACCGTGCCGGCCTCACAGACCCCGGTCATAGCCGCCGAATGGGAAGACCCCGTCGGCGTGCCTATCTCGGCCATTCTGTTTGGCGGTCGGCGGACCACGGCGGTGCCGCTGGTCACAGAAGCCCGCGACTGGCAGCACGGCGTCTTCATGGCCTCGAACGTGGCGTCAGAAGGCACGGCGGCAGCTGAGGGCAAGATCGGCGAGCTGCGTCGCGACCCCTTCGCCATGCTGCCGTTCTGCGGCTACAACATGGGCGACTATTTCGGCCACTGGCTGAAGATGGGCGCGACGCACGATGCAGCGAAGCTGCCGCGCATCTTCTTTGTGAACTGGTTCCGCAAGGACGAGCGCGGAAAGTTCGTCTGGCCGGGCTATGGCGAGAACAGCCGCGTGCTGAAGTGGATATTTGAGCGCCTGGACGGCACCGCCGAGGCTGTCGATACCCCGATCGGCCGCTTGCCGACAAGAGCAAGCCTGGACACTGTGGGGCTCCATCTCACCGAAGCCCAGCTGGATCTATTGCTAACGGTGGATCCGGAGATCTGGATTCAGGAAGCCTCGTTGATCCCGGAGTTCTACGAGAAGTTTGGTGTCAACACACCCAAGGCGCTGTGGGCTGAATATGAGGCTCTGGTGGCGCGGTTGCAGGATGCGAACAGCCAGGAGCGGGTCGCGGCGGCGGAGTAAGACGGCTTAGCCGCCCGTGACCACCCGTAGCGCGGGTGCCGCCCCCGGCTTTTCACCGCGGACCTGACCAACCAGGTCGAACAGGGCGCGGCGGACCTCGTCGTCGTTACCGGTCTCGACGACGGCTGCCAGCGCTTCCAGATGGTCTGCGGTCACCCGAAGCGCCGAGCTGGACACCACCTCCATCACCTTGGGCGCGCAGGGCAGGGCGCGCTCGGTTTCATCCAGCAAGGCCTCGGTGAGCTTTTCGCCAGGACGCAGGCCGGTGATCTCAACATCGATGTTCTTGCGGCCAGACAGCGCGATCATCTGTTGGGCCAGATCCATGATGCTGACGGGCTCACCCATCTCCAAAAGGAACAGCCGCGAATCACGACGCTCGTCCAGATGACAGGTGGCCGTGGCGTGCAGCACCAGCTGGGCAGCCTCCGGGATGGTCATGAAGAACCGGGTCATCTCGGGGTGGGTCACGGTGACAGGACCGCCGCGCTCGATCTGAGACTTGAAGATCGGAACGACCGAGCCTGACGACCCCAGCACATTGCCAAAGCGTACGGCCGAAAAACGGGCACCTTCGCCGGTGGTTTGCCGGGCCTGGATAACCGCTTCGGCAAGGCGTTTGGTCGCGCCCATGACGTTGGTGGGGTCCACGGCCTTGTCCGTCGAGATCAGCACCATCTGGCCGGCGTCGCACGCACGCGACGCCTCGGCCACGTTCCAGGTACCGATGACGTTGGTGAGGATGCCCTCGGTCGGGTGCCGCTCGACCATCGAGACGTGCTTCAGGGCCGCCGCATGGAAGACGAGGTCTGGACGCTCGCGCGCGAAAACCACCTGGGTGCGGGTCGCCGAACGAACGTCGCAAAGCACCGCCTTGATGGCAATGTTCGGAAAGGTTTCGCGCATTTCGCGTTCGATTTCAAACAGCGCAGTCTCGGAGATATCGAGCAGGATCAAACGGGCGCAGTTGAAGTTGGCCACCTGACGACAGAGCTCTGCGCCGATAGAACCGCCCGCGCCGGTGATCAGCACGCGACGTCCCTGGATCAGGCCGCCGACGGCGCGACGGTCAAGTTCGATAGGTTCGCGGGCCAGGAGCTCCTCGATGTTGATGTCACGCATCGGCAGCAGCGTGACGCCGTCATGCTGGGACAGCTCAACGATCGAGGGCAGGCGAAGTAGACGGATGCCGTCGTTTTTCATGCGACCGAGCAATTCGGCTGTGAGCCCCTTCAGCTTGCCCGGCTCTTCAAGGAACAGGACGGCGCGCGGATAGCGGTTCCAGCGGCGCAGATCGACCAGCGCCTCGTCGAGCCGATCAATGGCGTCGAGGATACAGACACCGCGGACCTGTTGGCCCACATCGCGTCGTTCCGTGCCAATGATGCCCACGGGCGTGTAAGTGTGGTCGTGGCTGCGGGCGACCCCGCGCAGATAGGCGTCTGCCAGAGACGACGGTCCGATCAGCAGCAGGGACGAAGACTGGGAAACCCGGTCTGTCAGCGACTGGAGCGGTGAGAAGGATTCCAGCGCACGTTCGTGCAGCGCCCGGCGGGCAATCCGTACGCCCATGCAGATCGCCATTTGAAACAGCGGGGCCATCACCAGAGTCGAGCGCGGCAAACCCTCGGCCCGGTCGAGCACGAACACGGCCAGCAGAAACACGCCGACGGTCAAAAGTGCGCATCGGGCGAGGACCAGAGCGTCGGGGATCGATACGTAACGCCAGGGTGAAAGTTCACGGCGGAAGATCAGACTGAATGCGCCGGCGATGGCGGCGTATACGGCGCAGAGCTGAAAGAACGACAGCGCTCCCGCCTGGCCGAAGCCCAGCTCCGGCTGGATCGGGGCGACGAAGAACGCCAGCGCAAACGCAATGGCCGCCAGGAGCGTGTCCAATACGACTGTCTGGGCCCGGGCGGCTAGCCGCTCCATTCGCCGAACTCCGCTCAACTTCCGATTCTCGACCATAGTGGCCGGGGCGCTGACCACCAGCAAAACTTGGCAACATTCAGTGCGTCAAAGCCGCCATGAAACAGAAAAGCCGCCGCAACGCTGCGGCGGCTTCCCTACGGCAATTCGCCGATAGTCAGATCTTTAGAAGGTGAACTTCAGTCCACCGACCAGGCGCGAGCCATAGATATTCCCGAAGCCGTGGGCGTCGGTGTCATAGTAGCGAACGTCGGCCGAGAGATTGTCTGTGAACGCGTAACCCACGCCGGCATTCCAGGTCATGTAGTCAGCCGGGCCCTGAATCTGCTGGTAGCCCAGCGCGCCTGAAACCGAGAACTTGCTGTCGGGGATGGACGTGGAGAAGTTGACTTCGGTGTAGACGGCGTCGCCGGTCTTGCCGAAGAATTCCGGCGAGTAGTACAGCGCCGCGCCAAGGGTCACGGGGCCGGCCGGGACGGAGGCAGCGATCTTGCCTTCGAAGTAGTCCTGGTTGGAGCCGTTGGGCGAGCCCGCGTAGCCGTAGAAGATCACGCCCATATCGAAGGTCACTGCACCGACGACCGGCTTCACACCGGCATAGAGGTCGTACTCGAAATTGGTGCCGTTGCCGAAGTCGACGTTTGAAACCCACGCGCCGGCGTAGCCGATGCCCATGAAGGTGGCGTCGACACCACCAAAGATGGAGAGATCTTCGTCGGTCTGGCTGACACCGCGGAACACGTAGTCGTTGTTCGCGCCGACGTTGAAGGCAAATTTGGTCTCGTCCTGGGCGTTAGCAGCACCAGCAAGCGCCAGCGAACCAACAGCAGCCAGCAGCGCGATCTTTAACGTTTTCATTCTTTTTATCCCCTTATGTGTCCGTCCTGCCGAAGCGGACGGCGCCGTCATGGTGGCCTGTGGAGCCCTCAGCGCAAGATGAGGAGGCTACCGTCAGCCAAGCCGCAAAGATGCTGATAAATAATTAAGCATCCTTGTCGTGCGATGCCCGCTAACTAGTCGCAAAACTGTCGTCCGGCAAGGTCAACGGGCCACAAGTGGTGCAAAACCGAGGTGCGACCCGGCATCGACGATCAGCGTTTCCCCGGTGACGTGGCGCGATGCGGGCGAGGCGAGAAACACCGCAGCGGCTGCGATATCCTCGGGTTTAGACGCGACTTTCAGGGGGGTGCCGGCGGCGGCATTGGCGCGCAGTCGAGCCACAGCGGCATCCGGCATACCCTTGCCGAACCAGGGCGTGTCGATGAAACCGGGGCAGATGGCATTGACCCGGATCCGGGGTGCCAGCGCTCGCGCCAGCGAAACTGTCATTGTATTCAAAGCACCTTTGGACGCAGCGTAGGGTACCGACGACCCGATGCCAGCGACGCCAGCAATCGAACTGGTCATCACCACAGCGCCCGGCTGCGGCGCGGCTTCCAGCAAACCTCGACACGCCCGGACCATCTGGAACCCGCCGACCACATTGACGGCATAAAGGTCGAGGAAGTCCTGCGCCGATACAGCATCCAGATCGGCATGGGCGGCAAACCGGGTGGTTCCGGCATTGTTGAACAGCGCGTCGACGCGTCCATAAGGCGCGGCGGCTGCGGCAATTTTCACACAGTCTGCGTCATTGGCCACGTCACCCTGGACGACGACGGATTCGGCACCGTGAGCACTGACCAGCCGGGCCGTTTCGTCGGCGTCGTCGCGATTGGACGCATAGTTGATCACCACGGCCTTGGCACCCTGGGCGGCAACCTCGATGGCGATGGCGCGACCGAGGCCGGTCGAAGCGCCGGTGATGACCACCACGAAATCGTTGAACTGTCCGGCCATGCCTGTGTTCCTCCGCCTTGTTGCCACATGCTGTAGCGTCTAATGGCGTGCTTATGGAAGAGACCCATCTCACCCAACTGGGCCGCAAGGTGCGCGGGTTCGACAGTCCCGAAGCCGCCGTGCTGGAGCGCGTGCCGAATCCGCATCCGGATGCCGCCTATCTGGTGCGGTTTGCGGTGCCGGAGTTCACGTCGCTTTGTCCCGTGACCGGCCAGCCGGATTTCGCGCATCTGGTGATCGACTATGTGCCCGCCGCCTGGCTGGTGGAGTCGAAGTCCCTGAAGCTGTACCTGGGCGCGTTCCGCAATCACGGCGCTTTCCACGAGGACTGCACGGTGGCGATCGCCAGGCGGCTGGTAGCGGAGTTGACCCCTGTCTGGCTCAGGATCGGTGGCTACTGGTATCCGCGCGGGGGTATTCCGATCGACGTGTTCTGGCAGACTGGGCCGGCGCCGCAGGGGTTATGGCTGCCGGATCAGGGCGTGGCTCCATACCGGGGTCGCGGCTGAGCCGAGTTGGTCCTAGAGACCTTCTGGCGTCCAGCGCGTAACCGAGGCCGTTGGGCGTTCGCGTTCCAGAGGCGCTTCGCGAGGGGTTCCGATCAAGATGACGCCGGCGATACGCTCGGGCTCGGACAGACCGAGCAGGGCGGTGGCGTCCGGGTCGTAGCTGTACCAGTCGGTTATCCAGTTGGCGCCAAAGCCCATGGCGAGCGCGGCGGTGACCAGGGTCTGGCAGACGGCCCCGGCGGAGAGCTGTTGTTCCCACTGAGGTATGGCGGCGGGTTTCGGCGAGGAGACCACGACCACGGCGAGGGGCGGGATTTTCAGCTTGGCCAGCTTGGCGGACAGCAGCGGGTCGCCCCGGTCGCGCGTCAGGGCGTCGAGGCGTTCGGCGAAGGCAGTCTTGCCCGCGCCTTCAAGGATGATGAAGCGCCAAGGGACGAGTTTGCCGTGGTCCGGGACACGTGTGGCCAGGCGCAGCAGGTCGGCCAGCTGGTCGGCGTCCGGAGCGGGCGCGGTCAGGGTTGAGGCTGACGTGGACCGGCGAAGCGCCAGGAAGCGCAGCACCTCTGGCGCGGCAGCGACCGGCAAGGCTGTGCCGAACTCGGGGAAGGGGGGCAGGGTGGAGGTCACGCCGCCGGGTCTAGTCCGGGTGCGCTTGGAAACCAACCGTCAAGGGCGTATATACGGGTAGCAACGGTGCGGAGGCGGACATGACGACAGTGACCAGTCGGGTGTTCCGGAGTGGCAACAGTGAGGCGGTTCGGCTGCCCAAGGGCGTGGCTTTTGGTCGGGATGTCGAAGTGACGATTGTCCGGTCCGGCGACGTTTTGACGATCACGCCGAAGCGGTCGTCAATCAAGGAAATGGTGCAGCGCTTGCGTGAGTTGCCGGTTCCAAGCGAGATTCAAGAGCGCGATCCGGATATCTTTCCTTATCGACCAGGCCTCTGATTGCTCTACCTGCTGGACATCAACATCGCGATCCGGATGCGGGATGGTGATGACGAGACTCTTTCGCGGGTCGAGGTGCTGGAAGGTGACGCCTGTATTTCCGTCGTGACCCGAGTTGAGCTGGAGGGTGGCATCTGGCGCAACCCGGACGACGTCGTCGTGGCGCGACAGAGGCTGGACGTCCTGTTCGCAACGCTGCGTCTCGTGCCCTTCGACGAGACTGCGGCAGATGAATATCGCCGGATCATCGAGGCGTGCGGCTTTTCGCGGCCTCGCATTCTTGATCGTATGATCGCCTCGCAGGCACTGGCGCTGGATGGGACGCTGGTCACCCTGAACGGGAAAGACTTCGCCGACATCCCCGGGCTGAAGCTGCTGGCCTGGTGATGGCAGAGTGGCGGTGGTCGTGGCGGCTTCCCATATGCCCCTCGAAGCATCGCGCTGTCGGGTTTGGCCGGGCGATGATAGGGTGAGGGTCGTCCGATGGGTCGGGAGGATATCATGAGCCAGCGCTTTGAGGTGGTGAACGCCATCGAGGCCCCGCCGGTCTGGGCGGCGCTGCGCAACGAGGCGGCGGCGTCGGCCAAG
This sequence comes from Alphaproteobacteria bacterium, assembly GCA_031415215.1. GTDB lineage: Bacteria > Pseudomonadota > Alphaproteobacteria > Caulobacterales > Caulobacteraceae > Phenylobacterium. The sequence goes on from JANORH010000445.1 coordinate 10,010, forward strand.
ACGGAATCGGCGCTGGCCAGCCTGCTGGCGGCGGTGATCCTGAACCACAAGAGCCTGGGTGACGCGCTGAGCTATCAGCTGGCCAGGAAGCTGGGCGACCAGGAGCTCAGGGCCATGAGCCTGCGCGACATCTGCGAGGAGGCCTACTACGGCGACCCCTCGATGGTGGAGAAGGCCGAGTACGACCTGAAGGCGGTGTTCGAGCGCGACCCGGCCTGCAAGGGCTATGTGCAGCCGTTCCTGTTCTTCAAGGGCTTCCTGGCGCTGCAGACCCACAGGGTGGCGCACTGGCTGTGGAACGAGGGGCGCCAGACCCTGGCGTTCTATCTGCAAAGCCGGTCGAGTGAGCTGTTCCAGGTGGACATCCATCCGGCGACCCGGATCGG
>JANORH010000446.1:0-3466 GCA_031415215.1 Alphaproteobacteria bacterium
TACTTGAACGCAATGTCGCGCCCGCGCTGAGGCGTGTGCACCACCGGGCTTTCGAATACCGCGTCAGGGTCCAGCAGATCCCACAGCGCCGCCTTGTCGTGCGACGCCATATAGGCATACCAGCTGTCGAGGGCGGGCAGGGTCATGAGCGGTCTCCGGAACTGTGGCTCAACCTACTTCACCAGCGCGTCATAGATCCAAGCGCGGTTCTTGCGCTGGTACTCCTGGGCCAGTTCGCGCGCCTGGATCATAAATACCATGAAGGTCTCGTTCTTCGGGTCGACCCAGAACTCGGTCCCGGCGATGCCCCACCACGAAAACGTGCCCGCCCCCGGTCGCTGAACCTTTACGTCCTGAACCAGACTGAACCCCAGCCCGAACCCCATGCCGGGGCCAGGGAAAAACATCCCGGCGCGGCGGATCTCCGGTGAGGTCTCGTCCTGGCGCATGCGGGCCAGCGTCTCGGGCTTCAGGACGCGCACGCCCTTGTATTTGCCCTCGCCCGCCAGCATCAGCACGAAGCGCAGATAGTCCTCGGTGGTCGACGACAGCCCGCCGCCGCCCGACAGATAGGGCGTGGGCCTGGCATAGTCATAATAAACGCCCGGCTGGTTATTCTTCGGCTCGGCGAACCGCGCGCGCTTGGCTTCCGGCTGGAAAAACACCGTGTCATTCATCCCCAGCGGCCCGGTGATCCGCTCCCGGATCAGGACGTCCAGGGTCTTGCCGCCCGCCACTTCCACCACTGCGCCCAGCACGTCGGTGGAGTGGGAATAGTTGAACGCGGTGCCGGGCTCGTTCTTCAGCGGCAGCTTCGCCAGCACCTTTGCGTATTCGCGCGCGGTCAGATCATTGCGGTTCTCGCCGCCCGCAGCCCAGATCCTGGTGATCGGGGCATTGGGCTGGATGAACCCATAGATCAGCCCCGACGTATGGCTCATCAGGTGCCGCACCAGCATCGGCTTTGCGGCGGCAACGCTGGTGCCGTCGGCCTGGAAAACCATCAGGTTGGCGTATTCCGGCAGGTACTTCGACACCGGGTCGTCGACGCTGAGCTTGCCCTGTTCCACCAGGGTCATGGCCACCACCGACACCACCGGTTTGGTCATGGAAAAGATCCGGAAGATCGTCTCGTCGCTGACCGGCGTCGTCTGGCCCGGCCCCTGCACGCCGAAGCCCTCCTGAAACGCCACCTTGCCGCGCCGCCCGACCAGCAGATAGGCCCCGGCAATCTTGCCCGACGCCACATCGGCCTTCAGCGACTGACGCGCCACGTCCAGCTTGGCCGGATCAAACCCCAGCGCCACCGCATCGGCCCTGACGACCGACGAAACCCGGGCATCCACTGTCTTCGCCATCACCGGCCCGGACGCCAGCCCCAAGGCCATCAGCGCCAGCAACACCTGCGCGGTGCGGGATTTGTAGGAAAGTCTGGGCATGAGGCGTCGGATCCTGGTGACGAAAAATATGTTCAGCGTCACTGTACCTTTGCGCCGCGACATGGCGCCAGAATTTCAAGATGTTTTATCGCCCCGCTCCCCCAGCTCCAGCTCGGCGGCGATGTAGCCGAATGCAAAGCGGCTTCGGCCCCGGGTGATCTGCGTGAACACGTCGTACGCCCGGTCCAGCTGGCCATTGTAGAGGTACCAGTTGCCGACGCCGTAGCCCTGGGTCGCGTAGATGGTCTCTACGTCGTGGATCACCTGGGCACCCTTGTCGGGGTTCAGCAGGTCATCGGGGGCCAACTCGCCGCGATACATCCGCAGTCGGCGATAATACGACGGCCCCTCGACAAACGCCGTGTCGGCCAGCCCCTCGGGGATCGCCGCCAGCACCCGGTCCGCTCCGGCCGCATCGCCCTTGCGCCGCAGCGTCATGTAGAGCCAGTCGCTGCACGCCGTCAGCCCGTCAAAATCCGTGGGCTCCACCCAGTCCAGACAGCGCCGATAGGCCGCCTCCGCCGCGTCCCAATCGCGCAGCAGATAGTGCGCCAGCGCCAGATGATACCAGGTGTTGAACTGGATGCTGGTGGCGGGCACGGGCAGTTCGTTGCCCAGGCCGTCCGGCTCGATCCAGGCCGCCATGCCCTCGATCAGCTTGGCCGCACGCGCCAGATCGGCCTGCCCCTCGGCAAACTGCCGCGTCGACAGATAACGGTGCCCACGCTGGCGCAGCAGCTCAAAGGCATCCGGAAACCGCGCCAGCCCCTCGGTGAACACCTGGATCGCCTCATCGATCCGGAACCGGAACCCCAGTACCCGGCCGTACCAGACCGTATTGGCCAGCGAGGGATCAGCCTCATAGTTGGCTTGGGCACTGTCCAGGGTGCGGCGGGAACGTTCGCGCAGGGTGTTGTCGGTCATGGGATCAGTGGAGCGGGTGGGGGCGGTGGTGGCAAGGGGGGTTTTCTTCCTCGCCTCCACCCGGAATATGTGTGATATGCACAACTTGTATTACATGGAGAATGGTGTGCGCGTCTCGACCGCAGACTTCATCAAGAACTACGGCACGCTGGCGGATCGCGCTCTCGCCGAGCCGGTGACGATCACCAAGAACGGTCGCGATCGCCTCGTCGTCGTGTAAGCTGCCGAATATGATCGGCTCAAGAGGCGCGACCGGCGGGTCGTCAGCGCCGAGGACCTATCGGATCAGGAACTGGGCTTCATCGCCGAGGCCAGAGTTCCGGCCGAGTATGGCCACCTCGACGCCGAACTTGAAAACTGGAAACCGTGAGCTGGCCTGATCCGCAGCCGGGCCTCGTCATCCGATATTCCTATCTCTGGCAGCGTGAGGCAGATGCTGGACGTGAAGAGGGGGTGAAGGACAGGCCGTGCGCGGTGGTCCTGGCGATCAGGGCCGCAGGCGGCGAGACAACCGTCTACGCCCTCCCGATCACGCATTCTCCGCCATCGGACCCGCAGGACGCTGTTGAACTTCCGCAGCCGACGAAAGCCCGTCTGAGCCTCGATAGTGACCGCTCCTGGATCGTCATCACCGAGGCGAATGTCTTCGTCTGGCCGGGTCCTGACCTGCGCTTTCTGCCCGGCCAGGGCCCGCAGAGCAGTGTCCATGGCATGCTGCCGCCGGCGCTGCTGAGCATCGTCAGAGACCGCTTCCTGGCGCGCGCCCGCGCGCGGCGGGATATGGCTGTGAAGCGTACCGAGTAGCGCTGGCGCAGCGGTGGCAAGGGCGCTGTTGATGCGCCGCTCACCAACCGCGACGGCGTGTGCCTGACCATCCTCGACGCTGCCGACGCCCACCTCCTCTACCCCGGCGCGCAGCGCCGAGAGGGAGAGGTCGGGAGAGGGCCGGCTGGGCGACTCTGATGTTATGGCGAGGACCCGCCGCGTCACCGCCACACATCCTCGGACCTCCAACGGCGGATCACATTTTACGAGCCGGCCCTCTCCTTTATCCTCTCCCTCTCGCTTCGCGGGGGCGAGGAGGTGGGGTGGCGGATGCCGTT
>JANORH010000447.1:0-5149 GCA_031415215.1 Alphaproteobacteria bacterium
CAGAAGACGCGGCTGATCGTGCTGACAAACCTCAACAACCCGACCTCGGTAGCGACCGACGAAGCGACGCTTCGGGCGATCGGCGCGATCGCAGAGCGCTCCGGGGCCAAGGTCCTCGTGGACGAGGCCTACCTCGACGCCGCGTTCGAATCCGCCACATCAACGTTGGCGCAGACCTACACCACCGCCACCGCGCTGCACTTCCAGATGGAGCCGGTGAATGCGCTGGCCTTCGAAAAGGACGGCAAGTTCGAGATCCACACCGGCAACCAGTGGCAGTCCCTGGTCCTGCCCTGGCTGGCCCAGGCGCTGGGCCGCAAGGAGGACGCTATTGTCCTGCGCACCTATCTGCTGGGCGGTGGTTTCGGTCGACGCCTGAACGGCGACTATGCCGTCGGCGCGGCCCTGGCGTCCAAGGCGATCGGCGGCAAGCCGGTCAAGATGGTCATGACCCGGTCCGACGATAGCCGCTTCGACAGTCCTCGTTCCCCCTCGGTCCAGACCGTGAAGATGGCGTTCGGTGAGGCGGGCCGCGTCACCGCCATGGAGCACGTGGTCTGCGCGGGCTGGCCGACCATGACCCACGATCCAGCCTTCATGGCCAAGGACGCCAACGGCGCGGCGTTCGATGCCTTCGCCGTCAATGGCGCCAACCACTGGTATAATGTGGGTGCGCACCGGGTACGGTCGGTCGGCAACGACCTGGCCAATTCTACGTTCCGGCCGGGCTACCTGCGCTCGGTGGGGCCGGGCTTCACCAACTGGGCGCTGGAGAGCTTCCTCGACGAGGCGGCACACCATGCCGGCGTGGATCCGGTGGCGTTCCGCCTGCGGATGCTGGACGCCACGGGCCGGAATGCAGGCTCCGCACCCAATTCCGTCGGCGGTGCAAAGCGCCAGGCCGCGGTCCTGACACGCCTCGCAGCCAAGGCCGGATGGGCCAAGCCACTGCCGAAGAACACCGGCCTCGGCCTCGCCACCAGCTTTGGCCAGGACCGCGACATGCCCACCTGGACCGCCTGCGCCGCCCGCGTGGCCGTTAACCCGGCCACCGGCGCGGTCAAGGTCGAGAAGCTGACCCTGGTCACCGACGCTGGCACCATCGTCCATCCCGACGGCGCCCTGGCCCAGGTGGAAGGCGCGGCGCTATGGGGCCTGAGCCTCGCCCTGTTTGAAGGTACCGCGTTCGAGAACGGCCAGGTCAAGGACGTGAACCTCGACAGCTACACACCCTTGCGCATGGGCGATGTGCCGGAGCTCGACATCGAGTTCATCGCCAGCGGTGAGGCCCCCGTCGGCCTTGGTGAACCCGCCACTACCGTGGTCGGCCCGGCCATCGGCAACGCCATCTTCCGCGCCGTCGGGGCCAGGGTCCGCGACCTGCCCATCCGCGCTGACGCGGTCAAGGCGGCGCTGAGGGCCTGACACCCATCTCTGCCACACTGCACTATGAGCGGCATTGCCTGGCCGCCGAGGAAACCCACCCATGCCCAAGTCCAGACCCGCCCCCGTCGTCCTGATTACCGGCACCTCCACCGGCGTCGGCCTGCACACCGCGATCACCTTCGCCATGGCCGGCTACCAGACCATCGCCACCATGCGAGATACCGCGAAGAAGGATGAACTCCTCGCCTTCGCCAAGGCCAATGGCGTGAAGGTCAAGGTCGAGCGGCTGGACGTCCAGAAGAAGGCATCCATCAAGAGTTGCGTCGCCAAAACTCTGAAGAAATACGGCCAGATCGACGTGCTGGTGAACAACGCTGGCGCCGGGTTCCTGGGTGGGCTGGAGCAGACCAGCGACAAGGATCTGGAACGGACCATGGAGATCAACTTCTTCGGGGTCTGGCACACGACCAAGGCGGTCTTCCCACACATGCGTGAGCGCGGATCGGGCCGCATCATCACCGTCACCAGCGTCGGCGGCCTGATCGGCCAGCCGTTCAACGACGCCTACTGCGCCGCCAAGTTCGCGGTCGAGGGCATGATGGAGGCTATGGCCCCGCTGGCAAGACGCCTCGGCGTGCAGGTCAGCCTGATCGAGCCCGGCCCCATCAATACCGAGTTCGTCAACAGCGCCCGCGCGGCCAGCGACCTGTCCGGCTTCACCGCGCCCTATGACGCCATCGTCGCCAAATACATGGGAGCCACGGGCAATGTCTTCGCCCAGTACGGCCAGACCGGCACCGACATTGCCGCAGTGATCCTGAACGCCGCCACGACGCCTACGCCCGACTTCCGCTACATCACCTCGGACTTCGCGCGCCAGATCGTCGCCCCCAAGGTCGTCGACCCCACCGGCAACAACGTCGTCGACGCCTTCGCTGCGCGACTGGCGTAGGGTATCTTCGACGGAGTGTGAAGCTGGCATCTTGCGTTGCAGCGCCGGGTCGCGTCTTCTCGATGGCAGGGAACGCAACGTCCAGAAGAAGAGCCTTACATGGCCATCGCGGCAGATGCAGGATCGGCTCCAGCCGTCGCGGGTGACGCGGCACCGACCTATTCCAGAGCCTATACGCGTTACGCCATGTGGCTGCTGCTGGGCGTTTATATCGTCAATTTCGTCGACCGTTCGATCATCAACATCCTGGCCGAGCCGATCAAGCAGGAGCTGAACCTTGCTGACTGGCAGCTCGGCTTGATGAGTGGGCTGGCGTTCGCGATCCTCTACACCTTCCTGGGCATCCCGGTGGCGCGCCTGGCCGAGCGCAGCCATCGTCCCCGGATCATTGCCGTCGCCGCCGTAACCTGGAGCGGATTTACGGTTCTCTGCGCCTTCGCGGGTAACTTCTGGCAGTTGCTGCTGTTCCGGGTCGGCGTGGGCGTCGGCCAATCGGGATGCACGCCGCCCGCCCACTCGTTGATCGTGGACTACCACCCGATCGAGAAGCGGGCGTCGGCTATCGCGTTCTACTCGCTGGGCGGCGCCATCGGCACGCTGCTGGGACTGGTGATGGGCGGACTGGTCTATGACGCCTTTGGCTGGCGCGTCAGTTTCATGGTGGCCGGATCTCCCGGATTGCTGTTTGCCGTCCTGGCCTTTTTCACCCTGAAAGAACCGCGCCGCAGGTTGGCCCGGCACGCGACAACCGTCGCCGCCGCATCCAGCACTTTCGGCCAGACTATGGCCTATCTGGCCAAGACCCCAACGTTCTGGTTCGTGGCTTTCGGTGCCACGATCTTCAATTTTGGAGGCGGCGTCGCCTTCACCGCGTCGTTTTTCCTGCGTAACCACACCGCCGAAATGAACCTTCTGGCTCAGGGGCTTGGCCTTAAGGCGGTTGGATTTCTTGGCCTGGCAATTGGTCTGACAAACGTCGGTGGCGCATTGGGCATCTGGCTTGGGGGCTGGATTACGGATCGCTTCGGAACCCGCGACCTTCGCAACTACATCGTGGCACCGGCCATCGCCGCCCTCCTGATCATTCCGGTCCGACTGACCATCTACACGGTTGATTCCGCCTTGGTGGCCTTGTCGTTTCTCGCGGTTTCAGCCTTTCTGGGCGGGTTCTGGTGGGGGCCGGTGTTCAGTGTTGGCCAGTCCGTTGTGCCATCCCATATGCGTGCCACAAGCGCGGCGATCATACTCTTCACAATCAACCTGCTTGGGGCCGGGATGGGGCCGCTGGTCCTTGGCCTGCTGTCAGACTATTTCAACCACGGCCTGGGCATGGGCCCCGCCGAAGGCGTTCGCTGGGCGCTGATCGCCTCGGTCGTCACGGGTCTGGGTGCTTTCATCAGCTTCTGGATGGCCCGACGCACGATCCGTCAGGATTTCCTGACCTGACTTTCACGTTGATCAGCCGTGGGTGTGGCCGTGGTGATCGCCGGGCCCCTGATCTCCCGCATGCACTTCGATAGTTACGTGCGACAACCCCGCCAGGTCCGCCAACCGGGCACGATAGACATCCACCGGTAATGGGTGCGCTGCCGCGATTACCGCGATCACCGCATGGTGGCCGGGTCCAAGCCGCCAAAGGTGCAGATCGACCACTGTCTCGCCCTGATCCGACAAACGCCGCCGAACCTCCGCCGTCAGGTCCCGCGACGGATTGATATCCAGCAGGGCCGATCCGGCACGCCTGAGCAACGTCCAGGCAAAGTGCGCCACCAGACCCGCCGCCAGCAGACCCGCCAGCGGGTCCGCCATACCCCAGCCCAGTTCGCGTCCCGCCATCAAGGCTGCCAGCGCCAGCACCGACACCAGGGCATCGGCCGTCAGGTGCAGGTGCGCAGCCGACAGGTTCAGGTCGCCCTGCGGATCGTTTCGTGCCGCCGCTACGCCTGTTGGCCGCAACAGAAGAATGCAGATCAGATTGACCACCAGCCCGCCGGCGGCGATCGGCAAGGCGTCGCCGAAGTGCACGTCTTCCGGATGCAGCAGTCGTGTCGCGCTCTCGAAGGCGATCAGGGCCGCCGTCGCCATCAACACCAAGGCGTTGGTGAACCCGGCCAGATACCCCAGCTTGCCCGTCCCGAAGCTGAAGGCCGGATTGCCCGCATGACGGCGCGCCAGACCGTAGGCCGCCGAGGCCACCAGCAGCGACATCACGTGAGCCCCCATATGCAGACCGCTGGCGGTCAGGGCCATCGAGCCCGTGGTCGCCCCGCCCACGACCAGCGCCACCAGCGTCGCGGAACAGATCGCCGTGACGATCCAGGTCCTGCGTTCATTGCGCCGATGGTCTGCACCCAGATAGGTGCGGTTCTCCCGGAACGCGTCCAGTGGCGCGGATTCCAGAGCGGTCGGACTGTCGGCGATCTTCATTTGTTACTTTATAACACTCTTCCGACCAAACACCAGACCCGTGAACAGGCCTTCATAAGTCGCCCTCATGTCTCTACATGAACAGTCATGAGTGAGAACCTGTCTGACAAGATCCCGGTCACCGTCCTGACCGGCTACCTGGGTGCCGGCAAGACTACCCTCCTGAACCGCATTCTTTCGGAGAAGCACGGCAAGACCTATGCGGTCATTGTCAATGAGTTCGGCGAGATCGGCATCGACAACGACCTGATCGTCGGGGCCGACGAAGAGGTCTTCGAGATGAACAACGGCTGCGTCTGCTGCACGGTGCGCGGCGACCTGATCCGGGTGCTCTCGGGCCTGATGAAGCGCAAGGGCCGCTTCGACGGCATCATCGTCGAGACC
>JANORH010000448.1:0-7172 GCA_031415215.1 Alphaproteobacteria bacterium
CTCCGACACCCGCGACGAGGAAAGCGACACCTCGGGCCACGTGCTGGCCGAGCGGGTAACCGGGGCCGGTCACGAACTGGTCGACAAGGCCATCGTCCGCGACGACATCATGGCCATTCGCGCGAAGATCGAGGCGTGGACGGCGTCGGGCTTCGTGGAGGCCATCATCACCACCGGTGGCACCGGCATCACCGGCCGCGACGTCACGCCCGAAGCCGTTCGTCCGATGTTTGACAAGGAAATCGACGGCTTCTCCGTGGTGTTTCATATGGTCAGTTATCAGTCAGTCGGCTTGTCGACCCTGCAGTCGCGGGCGCTGGCCGGGATCGTCAAGGGCGTGTTCGTGTTCTGCCTGCCGGGCTCCAACGGCGCGGTGAAAGACGGTTGGGACAAGGTGATCTCGGCCCAGCTCGACAGCCGCCACGGCCCCTGCAACATGGTCGAGCTCATGCCCCGGCTGATGGAAACGTGAGCGGCCTCACCCACATCGACGAGACTGGCCGCGCCCGGATGGTGGACGTCTCCGACAAGGCCGTGACCCCCCGCGAGGCGGTCGCCGAAGGCTTCGTCCGCATGTCCGCAACAACCCTGGAGCTGGCTGTCTCTGGCGAGGGCAAAAAGGGCGACGTCCGTGCCGTGGCCGAGATCGCCGGCGTCATGGCCGCCAAGCGCACCTCCGACCTGATCCCCATGTGCCACCCACTGGCGATTTCCAAAGTCGAGGTACGGGTGGAGGTGGCCGACGGTGGTCTGGCGGTGATGGCCCGCGTGAAGACCACCGGCCAGACCGGCGTCGAAATGGAAGCTCTGACCGCCGTCTCCGTCGCCTGCCTTACCCTCTACGACATGCTGAAAGCCGCCGAAAAAGGCATGGTCATCGAAGCCGTCCGCCTGGTCAGCAAAACCGGCGGCAAGAGCGGCGACTGGGCGGCGTGAAACTCCTCCCCGTCACTGACGCCCGCGCCCGGATGCTCGCCGAAGCGTCCGTGCTGCCCGCCGAACCCGTCTCCATCGCGCAGTCCATCGGCCGGGTGCTGGCCGAGGACGTCACCGCAGTCCGCGATCAGCCGCCGTTTGCCGCCTCTGCCATGGATGGGTGGGCGGTGCTGAGTGCTGACGCGCCGGGCGTGCTCCGGATCGTCGGCGAGAGTGCGGCGGGGCATGGATTTTCCGGGACGGTGAACCCCGGTGAGGCGGTTCGGATCTTCACCGGCGCGGCGGTGCCGAGTGGTTGCGACGCCGTCGTCATCCAGGAGGACGCCACGCGCGACGGCGAGACGGTCAGCGTGCCGGCCGTGACCGTCGGACATCACCTCCGTCCTGCCGGTGGCGACTTCAAAGCGGGTCAGGCGCTGTTGGCGAGGGGCCAGCGGATCGACCCCTGGCGGCTGTCGCTGGCGGCAGCGGCAGGCCGCGCCGAGCTCAGCGTTACACGCCGCCCCCGCGTGGCGCTGTTCTCCACCGGCGAGGAAATCATCGAGGCCCCGGCGACACCCGGCCCGTTTCAAATCTATGATTCAGGCTCCCGCGCACTGGAGGCGCTGATCGCCGGCTGGGGCGCGGATGTCAGGCGCGCCAAGCCGGTGCGCGACACCATGGAGGCCACCATCCAGGCGTTGCGCGACGCCGACGGTGATCTGGTGGTGACGGTCGGCGGCGCCTCTGTCGGCGACCACGATCTGGTGCGCGGCGCGGCGGAGGCGCTGGGGCTGGATCTCAAGGTCGCCAGCGTCAACGTCCGACCGGGCAAACCCACCTTCTTCGGCGTGCTGGCCGACGGGCGCAGGCTGCTGGGCCTGCCCGGCAATCCGGCCTCGGCGCTGGTGTGCGCGGAGCTGTTCCTGCGGCCATTGATCAACGCCTACCTCGGTGCCGCACCCGGTCCGCGCATGATGCGAGCCAGGCTGGAGGTGCCGCTCCCTGCGAATGGTCCGCGCGAGCACTGGATGCGGGCGCAGATCAGCTATGCCGACGGGATCGTCACAGCCAAACCTTACCGCGATCAGGATTCTTCGCTGGTCAGCGTTTTCGCGGCGTCCGATGCGCTGCTGGTGCGGCTGGCCGGTGCCCCGCCCGCCGCCGCCGGCAACATCGTCGATGTGCTGCCGCTGGCCCGCGCATAGCGCAGCGCCGTGATCTCGCCGATCACCGAGACCGCCACCTCGAAGGGGGCCTTGCCGCCGATGTCCAGCCCGATGGGCGCGTGCAGCCGGGCCAGCGCCGATGCGGCCATGCCGTCGACCGCCAGCTCATCCAGCCGCCCGGCCAGCCTGCGCCGCGCCCCCAGCAGACCCACATAGGCCGCACCCGAGGGCAGGGCGGCCTTCAACGCGGCGCGGTCGGTCTCCAGATCATGCGTCGCCACCGCCACCGACGTCCAGGCATCCAGTCCGATCAGCGCGAACGCCTCCGCAGGCTCCTCCCGGCGATAGGCCAGGCCCGCAATCGGCGGCGGCGTCTGTGGCCCCTTGGGGCGAACCAGCGTCGTCTCGAACCCCGACTTCACCCCCAGCTCGGCGATGGCCAGCGCCGTCGGGTCGCCGCCCACGATCACCAGCCGGGGTCGGGGCTCATACGCCCGTACGACCGACGCCTCAGGCCAGGGTGACAGGCTATCGGCGCATGCCCGCACCGTTCCGTCGCTGACCCAGGTGACCGCGCGGCGCTCGACCTCGGCGCTCAGCAACGCGGCCAGCGCCACATCATCCGCCGCAACGCGCTCCAGGAAAATCTCGATCCGCGCCCCGCACAACAGGCGAATGTCCGGCCAGGGGCTGCCGTTGCCATAAACCAAAGTGCGGGCCTTGCCGTCCTTCAGACAGGCCCAGGCGTGACCCGCAACATCGCCCTCGACACAGCCGCCGGAAAAATACCCGGCCAGTACGTCCGTCGCGAACACCATCTGGGTGCCCACGGGTCGCGGCCCGCCGCCGTCCACGGCCACCAGCGTCGCCAGCACCAAGGCCTGGCCGGCATCGCGCGCCTGTCGGATCGCCGGGCGCACATCCTCGGCCACGCCAAACATCGGCCAGTCGGGCAGGGGCCGGTCAGGCAAGGGTTCGGGTGTCAAGGTTTCGTTCACCATAAAAGACAATCGCTTGGATACGGGTTCTTAGCTTTCCTGCGACAAAATGGCCCCTCTATCGGATTTGACCAAGCACTTCGGGCCGCATGACCTCATTGCTCAGCAAACTCGGCCTCGGAACCGGACAATTGGGTTTCGATCAGCCACCGACAGGCCGCGGTCGACCCCGTGAGGCGGAGGCCCGCGACATCCTGTCGATCGCCGGTCGCTCGGGCCTGGGCGTGCTGGAGGTGGTGCGCCAGTCTGCCACCGCCGACAGCCACCTGCGCGCCGCCCTGCCGCAACCCAACGCCTTTCGCATGACGCTCACCGCCATCCGTCCGGATCGCGGTCCCGATCTGGTGGAAACCGAACTTCGGGCCCAGATGCTGCGCCTGGGCGTCGAGCGGGTCGATACTATCCTGGCCCCCTCGGCGACCGACCTGTTCTCGCCGCTGGGCCCCAGGATGTGGGACCGGCTGCGCGCGCTCAAAGACGCCGGCCTCTGCCGCAAGATCGGCGTGCCGGTCTATGCCTCCGACGATCCGGTGGGTGTGGCCCGACGCTTCAAACCCGACGTGATGCAGGCCCCCGCTTCCCTGCTGGATCAACGCCTGCTGCTGGACGGCTCGCTGGCTACCTTGGCCGAGATGGACATCGAGGTGCACCTGCGCTCGATCTTTCTGAACGGCGTCCTGTTCCTGCCGCCGGACCGCGCGCCCAGTCACCTCAAGGCCGCCGCCGGACGCATATCCCGCGCGCGGCGCCTGATCGCCGAGGGCAAGTCCGACCCCCTGCAAGCGGCCCTGGGCTTCGCCCTGTCCCGCCCGGAGGCCAGCGCCGTGCTGGTCAGCGTCACCACAGGCGCCGAGATGAGCGCCGTCATCGCCGCCGCCATGAGCCCGCCGCCAGACCTCGACTGGGACGAAATGGCCCTCGACGACGCCGAAGCCCTCGACTGGGCGGCGGCTTAAGGGCGCGTCTACCCCTCGTTCCCCTCCATCGGCCTGGCATACTTGCTGATCTTGAAATGGCCCATCGGTGGTGCCACCCAAGGCTCGTCCTCCGGCGTCAGGCGCACGATGCGGTTGTTCCGAGGATCCGGCACGAAGGTTACCACCCGCTGCGCGCCATCCGCCCGCTGCTCGATCCTGAACTGCTTGACCAGCCAGGCGTTGGGCGGCCCTTTCCCTGTGGCCGTGACGTCGGCCTCCAGCGTCACCTCGGCCTCCACTGGCTTGATCTTGCCGAACCGGCGCGGCGCCAGGTACGAGGTCATCCAGCGCAATTGCGCCAGCTTCACCCGCGTCGCAAAGGCGTTTTCTGGCGTCACCCCGCTGGCGATGTCCCAGCCCAGGTCGCAGAACCGCTCGGCCAGCACCTCGCGCGCCAGCCGCAGCGCCGCCGCAAACTCCGGACGGCTCGCCCGCCACCTGTACACCACCCCCAGCGACGGCATTTCCGGGTCGGCGCAGATCTGGCTCAGCATTTCACCCGCCGCCAGCCGCGAACAGACCTCGCGCGCCAGCTGGTCGCACCACATCGGCTTCTGTCCGCCCAGAAAGTGCCACCCCGCCGCTCGCCGCGCCAACTCCAGCTTCCGCGCAAACACCGGAATCCGCTCGCGCCAGGTCTTGACCGTGCCCCGGTGCGGCATGTCTGGATCGGCGCAGATGCTGCGCAGGCTCTCGCCTGACTCCACCCGCTCACACACGCGCCGGGCCACGTCCGCACTGAACCGCACAGACCCCACCGGCCCTCCCGTTCGCCGCCTGGGCGGCCTTGATCGCGGAGTTGCCGCTGCCGCCTTGAATGCGTCGTCCGCTGGCAATGGCCCGTACCAACCGACGGCCGCCCCGATTTGCATTTCCACCTTGAACGGTTCCTCATCGTCCATCGTCACACCCCTTCCACCAGACATGAAAAAGGCCCCGGGGCGCGCCGCACGCACCTCCGAAGCCTCACCCAAACCCTACCGAACCCGCGCGCAAAAGACAAGACAAAACGTGAACAAAATGCCCCTCCCCTGTCCCGAAGAGGACGGGGGAGGGGGACCGCGAAGCGGTGGAGGGGGCGTCGGCCCGCGCGCTCACGACCCCAGTCCCGCGACAGCCGCCGCCCGCGCCTTCAGGCGACACCGGCTGTCGCCCGCCGACGATCCGCGCTACCATGGGTCATGGCGACCGACCGCAAAACCGTGGACTATCTCGTCGAGCAAATGGCCGCGGCCGGGGCTGTGACCGCGAGGCCGATGTTCGGCGAGTACGGCGTCTATTGCGACGGCAAGATGTTCGCGATCATCGCCGACGAGCAGCTCTTCATCAAGCCGACGGTCGGCGGCCGCGCCCTGGCCAGCGACGCCGCGGGGGCCTCCCCCTATCCCGGCGCCAAGGCCCACCTGCTGATCGACGCGGATCGCTGGGAGGACCGGGAGTGGCTGGCGGATCTCGTGCGGGTCACGACAGCCGAACTCCCCGCCCCGAAGCCGAAGCCGGCCAAGAGACCGAAATGACCCTCTGACCCTACCTCCGCCGCGCAGCGGCGGGTCGTACCTGGAGGCGAGCCCTGGGGCTCGGCGCAAGCGCAACGGACCGCCCGCCGAAGAGCGGGGATGGAGGGCGCAAGCCGATTGCATGGGCTCCGAAATGCGTGTGCGTCCCCACTTTCAGGATTTCAATCTCGATCGGACGGGTCCCTACCTTCGATTTGCTTCAGGTTGTCACGCTCTGGCGCGCCAGGGCACCCTCGACGACCTTTACCCTGAGTTTATCGACCGGCCGATCAAACAACCAATAGACAATCAGAGCCAGCACGCACCCCAGCGCTATGGCGCAGGCCTTGACAGGCAGAGATGCTCCATAAGCTGCTGTGAGAACTGCGATAATGGGGAAGTGTACGAGGTACAGCGGATAGCTGAGGTTTCCCAGGTGTCGGTCAAGCCTGGTTGACCGGACGGTGAGCGAATGGGCGACATACGGTAGTAGCGGAACCATCCAGAGCATCGCCCAGATGTCCATGTCGAAGGGTTGCGGGGCCGTCTTGGATATGAACGGCGTGGTGGCCGTGAGCGACGTGAACAGGACGAACGCGGCAAGTGAGATCATCGCAACACGCTGCGATGGTCTCCAGGATTTTATAAAGGTCAGAGCCCCCAGGGCGAAGGCCGGGAGGTACTTCAGGACCGTGGTCACCTCGAGTGTGTTGTCCAGCCACCAGCCAAACACAGCCAGCGTCGCACAGGCGATCAGAGTCGGGATTGTTGCTGTCGCCAGCAGCGCCGAGATAAACGGCAATAGCAGGTAGAATTGCAGTTCAACATCGAGCGACCAGGAGACGCCTGTTGGGTCACTGTTTGTTGAGCCGATGCCGAGCAACGTAAAATTCACCAGCTGCAGGTCGGTGCCGCGGATCCATGCGGCCGCGAAGGTAGCCAGAAGAAAAAGCGGTGCAATCCGCCAATATCGCGACAGATAAAACCGCCACAAGTTCTGCTCTTTGTACTTCTCCCGCCAAATGTTTGCGGTCCAGTACCCTGATAGGTAGAAGAAAAGAAGGACACCAAGGCGACCGGTTGATATCGCGCTCACGTGCGAAACAACGACGGCAAACGCCAGTATCAGCCGGAAAAGGCCCGGTGGTACGACCAGACGGGCCGGCAACCCGGACAAGTGGCTCACGGCGGTTTGAGGGAATATCCCCGGCTCAGTGCTCATGGACCCACTATCCCCAGCAGGCGTTCAAGAGCTCTTAAGTCGCGGAGCGGGAAATTACCGTGACATGATATCAGTTATATAGGTGCAAATCGCACCCATCATCACCCGACCACCTCCACCCGCGCCCCATGCCCCGACGCTCGCGCGATCTTCCCGTCGGTTGTTACCAGTACCGCCCCCAGCGTTTCCGCCAGCGCCACGTAGGCCGCATCAGGAAAGTGGGGACACGTACGACTTCAGGATCGCCTCAGCGCCCGGATATCAGCGCCTCCGCCCCATATACCCCGACCCATCCCCCCCCCCCAACCACCCCCGCAGTTACAACGCGTCGGGCCGCCCCCCCCGCACCACAAACCACAACGCCCCCAACGCCAAAAACCCCCGATTGCCGGGGC
>JANORH010000449.1:0-3933 GCA_031415215.1 Alphaproteobacteria bacterium
CCCACCCGGCCCGGTGCACGCGCTTTTAGCATGTGGACGAAGTGGGTTCCGGCCCGCGCGACCACGGCAATCTGGTCGAGCCGCAACTGGTCCATGATCTGATGCGTGTCGTCCACGGCCTGGGCGAAGGGGTCCTCCCCACTGGAGCTGCCAATGTGGGTGGCGCCAAAACCGGGGCGGTCGATGGCGATCGGTCGGTACCCATTACGTTGTAGTTCGCGCAGCAATTCGCGCGGCACGGCGCGGCAGGCCCAGTTGCTGTGCACCACCAGCACCGGCTGGCCTGACGCGGGACCATAGTCGCTCCAGCCGATCAACTCCCGGCCATTCGGGCGGACAGCGAACCGCGCCGGTTCGATGGCCGGATCCAGAAAACCGGGCGCGCCGTCCGTCGCCCGGGCCAGAATACTCAGCGCCTGCACCTCGACGATCAGCCGGGAAAGCTCTGCGGCGCTGGCGATGCCGAGGGTCGAAAAGATCAGTTCCAGTTCTTTCTTGGCGACGGCGGGGCTGGTGCCTACGGCATGGGCCGTGTCGTCGCGCGACACGCCGTTGGCCACCAGCAGCGCGATCTGCGCCTGGCGCACCGTCAGTTGCAGCATGTCCGCCAGCAGCGCCGGGCCATTGGCGTCGCCGGGGAAGATGCCGAACGCGGCTGCGACCACCGTCCGGACGACAGCGGGCATATTGGGCTCGCCCATGCGCCGCGCCGCTTGCGACAGGGCGGCGCGAACCGTTGAATAGGCAATACCGAGCGTCGACGCCGCCTTGCGGCTGCTCCCGGTGCGAACAACGGCGGCAACGACGCGGCCTTCGAGATCGGGAAGGCCGAAGCTACGGACGGCGTTTTCGAGAGAGCCTTGATCAAGCGCGCCGCCCGCGACCACAGCGATCCTGGCGGCACCCTCTTCGGCGGCCAGGCGCACGCGTTCAGGCAAGTTCCAGTCCGTGGCCTCGCTGATCGGCGCCCACACCAAATGCAGGCGCCCGCCGCCGGTGCCGGGCAGGACGATCAGCCGCCCCGCAGGGTTGCGCGCGATGGCCGCGGCTTCGAGCTCGGCAAAGCTGCGGGCTGCGGGCACCCAGGCCGGCGTCTCCAGCGGCAACCGCGTTCCGTCTGCGGCGAACAACAGAAAGCCGACCGCGCCCATCTGGAATAGCCCGACGGTTGGAGCAACGGGGGCGGGCTCCTGCGCCAACACCTGCGCTTCAAAGCCCGCAGGGTTGGTCTGGATTTCCGCCAGCGCCTGCTCGGGCGCGTCAAGCAAACGCTGGAACACCACTGAAAAACGCGAACTACGTTCCAACGCTACTCCTCGCGGCCGGGCCACTGAACTCCCGGTCGTAACAGCTGTAACCCGGAAAGCTGCGGGTCAGGAACATGACCGTACAAATGGCGATGGTCGCTCACCATCAAACATACCAATGTTCAGAAAGGGTTGATGACCCTCGGGCTGGACAGAGCACCCGGATGTACGGGGCCTGTCACGGCACGGAAGCGTGGGAGGCACAGACGATGACCAAACTCAAAGCGGGCGCTGCAAAACTGCTTTTGCTGGGAGCCATGGTTGCGCTTGCAACACCGGCCGCGGCGGCCAGTGTCACGGCCAACGCCAACGCCGGGCATTATCCGAATACCAACTTTAGTGCGACTGTCTATACCGATCAGCACGGCATCGCCAGCCGCCTTCCGACTGTTGGCGATGCCGGCGCCCTCGCCCGCACAGACAACGGCGTGTTGACCTACGCTCCCGGAAGTTCCCAGCCGCGCTGGGAAATCTCTGCCAGCGAGACGGCGTCTTCGGCTCGCGCGTACGGCGATCTTTCGACCGGCAAGGTCGGGGCCTATGCGGGAACCAGCGCCGATGGCTTCGCGGCGGCCTCCGCCCAGCTTTTTGATACCCTGACGTTCAACATTTCGGGGGCCGACGCAGATACCATTACACCCCTGCGGTTTCTGGTTTCGTTGCATGCCGCAACGCCGGAATCTACCAACTATTTCCGGTTTCAGGCTGGGTCCGGCAACTTCTTTACGAGCGGCCCCTTCAGCCAAAGAAATGGGCGGGCAAACACCGGCTGGAGCCAATCCCGGATCTGGGTGGAAAACTCCACCATGTTTGCTGATCTCGTCTACAACGTTCAGGGTGCCAACCCGACCTTTGGTGTAGAAATGACCCTGGAGGTGATCGCTGGACTCGGCGGTGTTTCGGATTTCTACCAAACCGCCGGCTTGCAGATTCAGGCACCACGCGGCGTGACGTTCACGTCGGAATCGGGCGCATTCCTGACCGCAGGCGGCGTTCCCGAACCGGCCACATGGGCCATGATGATCATCGGCTTCGGGATGATCGGCGCGGTCTCGCGCAACCGGCGCACGGCGGCCCTCGTCGCCTGAGAGGGTCACTCCTGACCCTCCGGCGTTTCTCCCGGCTCTACCCTGCGTGCGCAGCGGGGAGAATCTGACGCTCCGCACCCACGCGGCCATGGACAGGCAGGACCGTGGATTGTGATTGCCGCACCGCCACGAGCGGACATTCCGAACGGCAGGGATGGGGGGATTGCCGACATTCACAGTCCGCGCGCCTCGCACGACAGGCGGTCCGTTCCGCTGGTTCTTTTCTCCGAGGCGCGACCCGACGGCTGCTGCTTGCTCGCCGCTAGCCGTTGAAATTGGTCGAACTACGCTTCTCAGATGGGATGGAAACCGAGAACTGCCTGGCGTCACTGAAGGCGCTCTTGAAGGCCTCGCGCTTTGAGATTGCGCTCAGATAGCGTCGGAACACTTCAGCCTGACATAGGCCATAGCTGCGCGCCCATAACACGTTGTGGCCAATGACGCAGTCTGCTGCGGTGAAGGTCTCGCCGCAGACGTAGGGCATGTGCTCCAGCCGAGCGGCGAGTTGCGGCTCCACCTCTTCGGTGAACTTGGTACGGTAGCGCTGGATGGTTCTGGGGTCGCGCTCGGCGTCGGGCAGCAAGTGTTCATGGACACGGACCTGCCACAGCATCATGTCCATCCCGGTCGAGCCGAAGTGCAACATCTGCAGATAGTCAGCTCGTTCGGGTGACGCGCCTGGCGGCGGGGCCAAGCCCTTGTCCGGATAGGTGTCAGCCAGGAAGGCGACGATCGCCGCGCTCTCGATCATCAGCTGATGCGCTCCCGAACTCCAACAAATCTCCAGCACGGGAACGTTGTGACTCGGGTTGAGGCTGAGAAAGTCGGAGCGGTATTGCGCGCCACCGTAGAGATCAACTGGCTCGACCTCGAATCCATCGCCGACCACTTCGTGCAACATCCATTTCACGCGTGCGCTGCGTGTCGCGGGAAAATGGTAGAGCTTAAGCCCAATGACGATCATGACGCCGCGCATCTCTCGAAAATCGCAGGCCGACGACGGCCCGACATCGGGGACGATCATATCCGGGAAACCGAGAACAGTCCTCAGGGACTGCCCGCTCCGGGCTCGGCACCGGTCGAAAGTGGACCTGAGTTAAAAGTCGGCTTCGAGTCGTCGTTCCCCGTTGGCTTCCGGCCCATAACCGGACGTTCGATCAACAGCCACGCCACCGGACCGCCGGGACTCAAGTGTCAGATTTTGACCACTACCGGAGCGAAACCGTCTCGGTAGGATCCAGATCGCGAACGACGCGCAAACCAACGTCAATCCGCACCTTGTCTTCCGGCAGGCGGAAGCGGCTGGCGAGGCGCAGTTCCGCGGGGACGCTCTGGAAGGACCCTCCGCGCAGCACGCGCGTGCGGCACTGATCGGGCGATCCATCGAAACAGCTTGAGGTCCATTCCCAAACGTTGCCTTCCGACTGCGCAATGCCGAATGCGTTCGGGGGATAGTTGGTCACCGCCTCGGGATAACCCCGGAAAGGCCCGACGGCCGAGTTCCTGTAGCGCGCCGTGTGGTCGTAGTTCGCCAGGCC
>JANORH010000450.1:0-12552 GCA_031415215.1 Alphaproteobacteria bacterium
GCGGTCGAGACGGCCGTCGGTGGCGGGCGCAGCGTCGTGCGGCCCTGGCTGGGCGCGCGTACCCAGAGTGTGACGCCGGACATTGCCAGAAGTCTGGGTCTGGCGCGTCCTCAGGGTGCGCTGGTCGCTGACGTCTGGCCGGGTGGACCGGCTGATCGCGCGGGTCTTCGGCAGGGCGATGTGGTGACCCAGGTTGACGGGAAAGCGATTGTGGACGCGGGCGCACTCAGCTTTGCCATCCGCAACCACCGGCCGGGTGACGTCGTGCCGCTGAACGTGCATCGGGCAGACGGTCGCGAACAGGCATTGTCCCTGCGTGCTGAGCCGCCGCCGGCTTCACCTGCCCGCGACGAGCGAACGCTGGCTGGTCGCAGCCCCTTTGACGGCGCCACAGTCGTCAACCTTTCGCCCGCCGTGGCCGACGAACTTGGTATGGACACCTTCGCGGGGCGCGGAGTGTTGATTGCAAAACTGGCCCGTGGCCTCGCCATGAACGCGGGCCTCAGACCGGGCGACATCGTGCGCCAAGTCAACGGTCAGCGGATCGAGACGGTTCGCGATCTCGCCGAAGCAGCGGCTACACCCGCGCCCGCCTGGCAGGTCACGATAGAACGCAACGGCCAGCAGATCACGGCGACGTTCCGCATCTGACGCCCGGCTGGCGCCCGCGGTCAGGTGTGCTAGGTCGGAGGCATGACGGAGCGCCGCCAGTGACCACGCCGAATACTGAATCTCCCCGCGTGACCCGTCAAAAGGGGTTCCTTGGCACCGTCGAACGGATCGGCAATCTGTTGCCTGATCCCGTCATGATTTTTGTCTGGCTGATCGCGGGACTGATGGCGTTGTCGGCGTTTGCCGCCGCCATGGGCTGGCAGGCGTCCCTGGCCTATCCGGGAGACAAGGCCCCACCGTTCGGAGATCTTGAGAACGGTCGCCTGATCTTCACCGCCCAATCGCTGTTTTCCGAGGAGAATATCGAGCGCCTGCTGACCGAGATGCCGCGCACCCTGTCGGGTTTCGCGCCGCTGGGACAGATGCTGGTAATCATCTTCGGCGCTGCGGTGGCCGAGCGGGTCGGGCTGTTCAGCGCGTTAATCCGGGCCAGCCTCCTCAACGCGCCAAAGGTGATCCTGACGCCGTTGGTCGCTGTGATCGGCATGACCTCGCACCACGCGGCCGATGCTGCCTATGTGGTGTTTATTCCGCTGGCGGGACTACTCTACGCAGCTGTCGGGCGTCATCCACTCGTCGGAATTGCCGCAGCGTTTGCGGCGGTCTCTGGTGGGTTTGCCGGTAATATTTCGCCCGGCCAAACCGATATCCTGCTGTTCGGTTTCACCCAGGAAGCGGCCCGCATAATCGATCCCACCTGGACAATGAATCCACTGGGCAACTGGTGGTTCATCCTGGCAATCGTTGTGGTGTTCACACCGATCATCTGGTTCGTGACCGACCGGATCATTGAGCCCCGGCTGGGAAACTGGAGCGGGCAAGCCGATGACGCGCTCAAAGCCGAAGTGGCACGGTCGGGTCTGACGGATACCGAGCGCCGGGGTCTGCGTTGGGCCGGGTTGGCGGCTCTGGCCGTCGTAGCGGGTTTTGCAGCGCTGGCGCTTTGGCCGGGATACACGCCACTCATCGACGAAGCCAAGAGTGGCCCCGCACAACTCCAACCTCTCTATACTGCGCTGATCGCCGGGTTCATGTTGCTGTTTCTGGCCAGCGGTATCGCCTTCGGGGTCGGGTCCGGCGTCCTGCGGTCGACAGGCGAGGTCGTCAATCAGATGGCGGAGGGTGTCAGGACAATGGCCCCGTACATCGTCTTCGTCTTCTTCGCGGCTCACTTCGTGGCGATGTTCAACTGGTCGCGGTTGGGGCCGATCGCCGCGATCAACGGGGCCGAGACGTTGCAGGTGTTGGCGCTGCCCGCCCCATTGCTGCTGGTCACCGTTCAGGCGTTCTCGTCGGTGCTGGACCTGTTTATCGGCTCGGCCTCGGCCAAGTGGAGCGCTCTGGCACCCGTGGTCGTGCCGATGTTCATGCTATGGGGATCTCGCCCGAGATGACCACTGCCGCCTATCGCATGGGCGACAGCTACACCAACATCATGACGCCGCTGATGTCGTACTTTCCGCTCGTGCTGGCGTTCTGTCGACGCTGGGACCCCGGTGTTGGCGTCGGCTCGTTGCTGGCGATGATGCTGCCCTTTGCGCTCTGCTTCATGGGCGCGGGGATGGCCATGACGCTGGGCTGGGCATTCTTCGATCTTCCGCTCGGGCCCCATGCAAGCGTGCACTACGCGCCGCCTGCGGGCCTGCTGGGTCCCTGACCGCCATGGCCGATCTCTTCGAAGCTGCGGGTCTGACGCCCCAACAGCCGTCGCCACTGGCCGACCGGCTGCGACCGCAGCGGCTGGACGAGGTCGTGGGTCAGGATCATTTGCTGGGACCGGAAGGCCCGATCCGGCGGATGGCCGAGGCCCGGCGGCTGTCGTCAATGATCCTGTGGGGACCCCCCGGCACCGGCAAGACCACCATCGCGCGCCTGTTGGCCAAGGAGGCCGGCTATGAGTTCCAGCAGCTGTCGGCGGTATTTTCCGGTGTCGCAGACCTTAAGAAGGCGTTCGAGGCCGCCCGGGTGCGCCGCATGGCGGGCCAGGCGACCCTGCTGTTTGTCGACGAAATCCACCGCTTCAACCGCGCCCAACAGGACGGTTTCCTTCCGTTCGTGGAAGAGGGGATTGTCACCCTGGTCGGTGCCACGACAGAGAACCCGTCTTTCGAGCTGAACGGAGCCTTGCTGTCGCGCTGTCAGGTCTATGTCCTGAAACGGCTGGATGACGAGGCGCTGCAAACGTTGCTGGTCAAGGCCGAGACCCACGAAGGCCGAGCCCTTCCACTGGAGACCGAGGCGCGCGCGGCGCTGGTCGCTCTTGCCGATGGGGATGGGCGTTATTTGCTGACGCTTAGCGAGACGCTGTTCAATATCGCCTCGGCCAAGCCGCTGTCGACCAAGGATCTTGGTCAGGTGTTGCAGAAGCGCAGCCCCGCCTACGACAAGGACCGTGAGGAGCACTACAACCTCATCTCTGCGCTCCATAAGTCGATCCGGGGGTCCGATCCCGACGCCGCGCTCTACTGGCTGGCCCGGATGCTGAACGGCGGCGAGGACCCGTTGTTCCTGGCCCGTCGCCTGATCCGGGCCGCCGCCGAGGACATCGGCGAGGCCGACCCGATGTCTCTGGTGCTCGCCAATGCCGCCAAGGACACCTACGATTTCCTGGGCTCGCCGGAGGGCGAGATCGCGCTCGCCCAGCTGGTGGTGCACCTGGCCTGCGCTCCCAAGTCGAATGCCGTCTACACTGCCTATAGCGCAGCCATGAAGGCGGCGAAGGAGACTGGCTCGCTGATGCCCCCGGCCCATATCCGCAATCCGACCACCAGGCTGATGCGCGATCTGGGCTACGGCAAGGGCTACGCCTACGACCACGATGCGCCGGACGGCTTCTCCGGCCAGAACTACTTCCCCGACGAGATGGACCGCCGCACCTTCTACAAGCCAAAGGGCGATGGGTCCGAAGCCCGGATCAAGGAGCGCCTGGAGCGCTGGGCGGCCATGCGGGCGAACAAGGGCTAGCCGACCGGTTTCCGCTGGGTTAGCCTTACCCGGTTCCTGGGGAGGAAACGCAATGACAACTGCAGGCGATGTGAACGGCACGGGCGCGCCATGGCACTTCTGGGCAGTGGCTGTCGTCAGCCTGCTCTGGAACAGCTTCGGCGGTTTCGACTACACGATGAGCCACATTCAGGGTGTGGCCTACTATCGCCAGATGGGCATGACCGAGGCCCAGATCACCTACATGGGCGCCTATCCTGTGTGGATGCATGGCGTTTGGGCCGTCGGGGTCTGGGGCTCGGTGCTGGGTTCGATCCTGCTGCTGCTGCGCAGCCGCTGGGCGTTCCTGTCGTTTGTGCTCTCCACCCTGGGTGCGGCCGGTGCCCTGGCTTACACGGGCCTGGTCGGCAATGGTGCCGAGATCATGGGGGGTCTGGCAATGCCGGCGGTGATCGTAGTCATCTGCCTGTTCTTCGTCTGGTATGCTCAGGCCATGACGAAGCGGGGTATTCTCCGCTAAACGGAGTGGGTGAAGCCACTCAATCCGATCAAACTCTCGTCCGCCGAGACCGCGTTTGTGCGCAGCCTGGTGCTCTACGAAGACACCGAGATCCTGGCCCTGAACAAGCCGTCTGGCCTGTCCAGCCAGGGCGGTCGTGGGCAGGTTCATACGCTGGATGAGCTGCTGTGGGCGTTCGCGAAACAGGGCAAACCCAGGCCGCGCCTGATCCACCGACTGGATCGCGATACGTCCGGTGTGATCCTGACGGCCAAGACCAAACCCGCCGCAGGTTTCCTCGGCAAAGCGTTGATGGCGCGCAAGTTTTCCAAAACCTATCTGGCTATCGTGACGCCGGGTCCGCCTGTGCCGGCAGCAGGTGTGATCGAACTGCCGCTGCGCCGCGATGAACAGGGCCGCGAGGCCTATATGCGGGTCTGCGCGCCCGACCATCCGGATGCCGAAACCGCGCGCTCTCGATACCGGACGTTGGGTGCTACGTCGGGGGCAGCGTTGATGGAGCTGGATCCTGACACCGGGCGCATGCACCAGCTCAGGGTCCATATGGCCGCGCTGGGTCATCCGATTGCCGGTGACGCGCGCTACGGCGGGGCTCTGGTGGTGAGCGGCGAGGCTGTTCCCCGACTGATGCTGCATGCCCGGGCATTGGTGTTTCCACATCCGGCTGGCGGCGAAAAACGTCTGGAGGCTGAGCCTCCCGCCGATATGCGCAACCTCATCGCAAGCCTCGGACTGGGGTAGATTGCGCCCGCCGATGGCCTCGGCGTTGGCAATGGCGGCCCTGCCGTCGCATAAGGCAGCGGATGCAGACTCTCATTCTGGTAGCGGCCGGTGGCGCGGGCGGCGCGGTGATGCGCTATGTGCTGGGTGCGCAGGCTCTGCGGGCTTTCGGCGCGGGCTGGCCTTATGGAACCCTGATCGCCAACGTCCTGGGTGGCCTGTTGATGGGCGCGCTGGTGGCCGTTCTGGCCGCGAGAGGCGGGCCCGATCAAGAGAAGTGGCGGCTATTGCTGGGCGTCGGCGTCCTCGGGGGTTTCACGACTTTTTCGGCTTATTCTCTTGAAATCGTGATGATGATCGAGCGGCGCGCCTACCTTCAGGCGGCGGCCTACAGCCTGGGTTCTGTGGTCTTGTCGGTAACGGCCCTGTTCATCGGACTGATCGTTGTGCGTCGGTTTCTGGCATGAGAGAGGTCAAGACGCTCTACGTCGACAAGGGCGAGGACGGGGTGCGTCTGGACCGTTGGTTCAAGCGTCGCTGGCCGCATCTGAACCATGTCCATCTGCAGAAACTGACCCGAACCGGTCAAATCCGCGTCGATGGCGCGCGGGCCAAGCCGGATACCCGGCTGGTCGCGGGATCGCAGGTGAGGGTGCCTCCGTTGCCCGACGCGCCGCCGGCTTTGGCAAAGGGCGAGCTCGACCCCCGCGATGCTGCCTTCATCAAGTCGCTGGTGATCTATGAGGACGACGAGGTGCTGGCGCTGAACAAGCCATCGGGCCTGGCCGTTCAGGGCGGCACCAAAACAACTCGCCACGTGGATGGCCTGCTGTCGGCCTGGGGCGAGGGCCTGGATCGGCCCCGGCTGGTGCACCGCCTGGATCGCGACACGTCCGGCGTGCTGGTGCTGGGAAAGAGCCCGCAGGCCGCCGCACAGTTGGCCGGGTCCTTCGCCAAGCGGCGGGTTCAGAAGATCTACTGGGCCATCGTCGCCGGTTTCCCCAAGCCGGGTAACGGCACAATCGACCGGTCCCTGGCCAAGCAGGGCATTGGCGACCGCGAGATGATGGCACCCGCCGACTTCAGCGACCCACGCGCCGAAACCGCGGAAACCGAATATGTCACCCTGGCCCGCGCCGGTCCCCGCGCCGCCTGGATGGCGCTATGGCCGCACACGGGACGCACGCATCAGCTGCGGGCGCACATGTTGTTCATCGGCCACCCGATCGTAGGCGACCCGAAGTACAACACCCCGGCCTCCCAGGCGCTCTCCGAGGGTCTGAAACTGCAACTCCACGCGCGGCGGCTGGTGTTGCCCCATCCGTCGCGGGGCACGCTTTCCCTGGAGGCACCGATCAGCAAGGAGATGCGCGCCGGTTTCGAGCGCTTCGGGTTTGATGAGCGCGAAGCCAATCCGGAGCCTTTCGGGCGCCGCCGCTGAACGGCTTAGACCAGACTTGAAACGGCTCCGATCCGGGCGCTGTCGGGGAATATCAACGTATCGAGCGTGCGGCGATCAACGCCCATGTGCTCGGCCAGCAGGCCCTTGGACAACGCGCGCAGATCAAGGGTCGGGGTGACATCGCGGTTCTCGAAAAGGGCCGTTTGTCGAAGGGTCGGCCAGTCTCCGATTATGCCACCCGGCTTCAGCGCTCCGCCCAGCAACAGGGCTGTTGACGCGGTGCCGTGGTCGGTCCCGCCGGTGCCGTTCACCCGTGCCGTGCGACCAAATTCGGTGACCGCCAGCACGACCGTGTTCGCCCACTCGGTGCCGAGGCCGCTATGCAGACCCTCGATCAGGGCGTCCAGGGCGCTTAGCCGTCCGGCCAGCACGCCGGTCTGGTTGGCATGGGTGTCGAACCCATCGACCGACACCGCCGCCAGCTGTGGCCCGTCGGGCGCTTTCAGGAAGCCGGCCAAGGCTTCACCCATCTCACGCGCGACCCCGCGACCCTGGGCAGCGCCTCCTGGACGCATAATGCCGGTTCCACGCGCGGCACCGGTGGCGCGCGCCATGTCCTCGGTTTGCAGACCCCGGGCGAGGGCGGGGCCCAGTAGCGGATCGTCTCTGTAGAGGTCCTGCAGCAACGCTGGCAGACGTGCGGTGGTGTCCACGCCGCGTCCGGGTGACCATGATGCGGCCGGGGAAGGGCCCCGCAGGATCAACGGTGCCGTGGCACCGACGGACAGTGCCTCTATCTTTTCGGCACCCGACAGCACGGACACGGTGCGGTTCAGCCAGCCGGACGTGGTGGCGTAGACCCCGGCCGCTCCCGTTTCCAGCACATCCTGCGCCTCAAAGTGCGAGCGTGCCCGGTCCGGCGAGGCCACGGCGGGCGCAATCCGCGCCTGACCGGCCAACGCGAGGGCATGAACGGTGGTCAGGGCCGGGTTGAGCGCAAACTGGCCATCCAGATTCAGGGTACCATCGCCCAGCGCCAGCGCGCCCCGCAGGCCCGCGTACTCAGGGTCGCCGACCGGTGGTGCGACGGACAGACCGTCCATGCCGCCGCGACAGATGATCACGACGAATTTCTTGTCTTTCGGCGTCGCCCCCTCTGCAACGCGGGCCAGAAAGGGCAGGGCCAGTCCGGCGGCCAGGGCGCGTCGGCTCAACAGGATCGGCGCGGTCATCGGCGTTGAAACTCCGGTGTCATCAGCAGCAGGGCGACGGCTTCGGCGCGGGACTCCGCCCGGCTGATCGCCGTCGCTGAACGGGTCGACAGGTTCGCGCCCAGGGTTTCGCGGGCCAGTACATTGGGATCCTGAACATTGGGGCCTGCTGCCACAGCCATGGCCTGCGCGAACTGCAGACGTTTCACCAGCGCATCAGAGCCGATCCAGGGACCGGCCTCGTCCGGCCAACCCTTCGGTGAAGGTGCCGCGAAGGGGCGCTGTCCCAGCGTGGTCAGAACCGCCAGCTGGCCCAGACCGCGTGGCTGCATCTCCAGCGCGCGATAGCTGGAGACGACAAACTCGTAAGGCGTCTTGAACTTTGCGGCATCTTGCCGCCAGCCTTCGGGCGCGTCGATCAAGGCCTCGGCGACCCGTGCAAGATCACCGCCCGACGTCATCCAGACAGACGTCAACGCTGACACCAGCGCCGGCGGCGGGTCGTCCGCGACAAAATGGCGCGCGATCTTGGTGCAGATGAACCGCGCCGTCTGCGGTTTTGCGGCCAGGTCGCTCAGGATGGCCCCGGCCTGGGCCTTGCCGCCTTGCCCGTACCGCATGCCCATCACGGTTCGGACGCCGGGCTCGTGGGCGATTTCGCGGAACACCACGGGCGATGCGGCATCAAAATCTCTTGGGCCTGCTACGCTTAAGCCGGTCAGGGCGCGGGCGAACTCGGTGACATCGGCCTGCGAATACCCGCCATCAACCCCGACGGTGTGCAGCTCAAGGATCTCGCGGGCCAGATTCTCGTTGAGGCCGGTTCCTCGCCGCGGCGGCGGGATATCGGCCTGGGCCCGGCGCCGGACACCCCGGGCAGCAGCCTGAGCCGCCTGGCTATTCGGCCCCATCGACTGCGCCTGATCCAGATAGAGCAACATCGCCGGATGGCTCTCTGCGGCGGCCAGCAGATCGGCAAACCGACCAAACACATGCGGTCGGATCGCCTCGACCTCATAGGGCCCAACCAGGGTCGCAACCTGCGCCTTGGTCGCCGACACCGCAAAGTGGTTGGCCCAGAACAGTGCCCAGCGCTCCCGAAATCCAGCCTCGGTCGCAATGGCAAGTCTCGTGCGGGCCAGCGAATCCCCGCCGGTGTTCTCGCGGATCAGGTTCTGCGCGCCTATGAGGGGGTCCGGCGCGGCATCGGCCATCTTCGCATTGGCCTGGGCAATGGTCTGTCGGTAGGCGCGGAATTCCACCAACCGCTGGGCGGTGGTTTCCCGGTCGCCCTGCGGCAGGTCGGCACCATCGCGGCGGATCTGATCCTTCAGGTAGTCCCTTGGTTTGCGGCTCGCCTGGGCAATCTCGCCTGGCCGTGCGCCGAGGCCAAAGCGGGTCACGGCGATCGCGGCGTTCAAGTCGTTCTGGCTGGCAGCCACGTCTTGCTCCCTTGCAGTCAGTCCGGTTTGTCCCCATTCCACGGCCTTGGGCGGACATTCCGTCGGGAGAGTGACGTTGGACTTGCGCAAAGGCTTCCACGAACCCCAGGAAAAACCCCGACGGTTCTACAAGGCTGTGACGGTGGTCGAGGTCGAGGGCGGCTACGGCATCCGGCTGGACGGCCGCACGCTCAAGACCCCGCGCGCCGCCGCGCTGATCCTGCCGACCCGCGCCGTCGCCGACCAGATCGCCGCCGAATGGGACGCCCAGACCGACGTCATCGAAATGGCCACCATGCACGCCACCCGCCTGGCCAACACCGCCATCGAGACCATCGGCGGATCTCGGGAGGGCGTCGCCGACCAGATCGCGGACTATGCGGCCTCGGATTTGGTCTGCTATTTTGCTGGGACGCCTGACGCCCTTGTGACGCAGCAGGAGGCGGCCTGGGAGCCGGTCTTGGCCCGCGCCGAGGCAGAAGAGGGTCTGCGGTTCGAGCGTTGCGTTGGCATCGTGCATCGCCAGCAACCTCCGGAAACCCTGGCGAGGGTTCGACAGATCGCGCTGGGACTGGATGATTTCGGACTGGCCGGACTGGCGTTCGGCGTTCCCCTGTTCGGGTCAGCGGTGCTGGCCATCGGGTTGCTTCGGGGATGGTTCAGCGGGGAAGCGGCCTTCGAACTCTCCCGCGTCGATGAGATATTCCAGGAAGCACAGTGGGGCGTGGATGCCGAAGCGGCTGAGCGCGTTGCGCGGCTTCAGGTTGAGGCACGGATGCTGGATCGCTGGTTCAGGGGACTGGCGGCGGCGTAGGGCCTTCGACGCTTGCCGGGCGTTAGAGCGTCGGCAGGAGGCTCAATGTTCCCAAAAAAGGCTCGTCATTACCCGACTTGGTCGGGTAACCCATAAACACCGAGGGCCATCAATCCAGTCGAAGTGTCGCCGCCGAGCTGCCTTCGAAACCGCCTGCGTCTATGGGTTACCCGACCAAGTCGGGTAATGACGAGCGGCTTTTGGATGGAGCCAGACCAACCGCCGATTGCGCTAGGATTTTTCTGCGACTGGCAATATCCGCACCCGCGTGCTGGTTTGCGCCAGCTCCCGCACGGTGGCCATGAACGCCACCGACCCCGGGCTCGGCGAAGTGCGCGCCCAGCGCCGTCCGGTCCTGCCATTCCTCATAGAAAAACAGCCGCATCGGGTTCTCGCAGTCCACGTGCACACTGTGGCTCAGGCACCCTGGCTCCGTCCGCGAGCGGGCGACGTGCGCCAGGGCGGCCTCCAGCAACGCCTCAAACGTATCGGCCCTGGCCGTCACTGAGCCCGTCACAATCAACATCTTCATCTCCCTGCTCACGCCGCGTGAACTTGCCTCTCCGGGCCAGCGCGACTAGGGCTTCGCGTCAGTTACGTGAAGGGCGGGCCGCGTGAAGCACATCCTGGCAGAACTTGAGACGCGTCGCGAACAGGCGCGTCTGGGCGGTGGCGAAAAGCGCATCGCCGCTCAGCACGCCAAAGGCAAGCTGACGGCGCGTGAGCGGATCGACCTGTTGCTCGACGAGGGCTCGTTCGAAGAGTTCGACATGTTCGTCGAGCACCGGATCAATGAGTTCGGTATGGCCGACAACCGGATCCTGGGCGACGGCGTCGTCACCGGCTGGGGCCGGATCAATGGCCGGACGGTGTTTCTGTTCTCCAAGGACTTCACGGTGTTCGGCGGCTCGCTCTCCAGCGCGCACGCCGAAAAGATCCTGAAGGTCCAGCGTCAGGCCATGAAGGTCGGCGCGCCGATCATCGGCCTGTTCGACGCGGGGGGTGCGCGTATTCAGGAGGGCGTGGCCGCGCTGGGCGGATACGCCGACATCTTCCTCGAAAACACCCTGGCGTCGGGTGTGATCCCGCAGATCAGCGTGATTATGGGCCCCTGCGCAGGCGGTGACGTCTATTCGCCCGCCATCACCGACTTCATCTTCATGGTGAAGGATACGTCCTACATGTACGTGACCGGCCCCGACGTGGTGAAGACGGTCACCAACGAGGTTGTGACCCACGAGGATCTGGGCGGCGCAAAGGTTCATGCGCAAAAGTCCGGCGTCGCCGACGGCGCGTTCGAGAACGATCTGGAAGCGCTGACCCAGGTGCGCCGCCTGGTCGACTTCCTGCCGCTGTCCAATCGCGAGAAGCCGCCGGTCCGCGAGAGCTATGACGAACCGGGCCGCGAGGAGCGTTCGCTCGACACCCTGGTCCCGGCCAATCCTAACAAGCCCTACGACATGAAGGAGCTGATCCTGAAGGTCGTGGACGAGGCCGACTTCTTCGAGATCAGCCCGGACTTCGCCAAGAACATCGTGGTCGGCTTCGCCCGGATCGACGGGCAACCCGTGGGCGTCGTCGCCAATCAGCCGCAGGTGCTGGCCGGTGTGCTGGATATCGACAGCAGCACCAAGGCGGCCCGCTTTGTGCGGTTCTGCGACTGCTTCGAGATACCGATCATCACCTTTGTGGACGTCCCGGGCTTCATGCCTGGCACCAAGCAGGAGCAGGGCGGTTTGATCCGCCATGGCGCCAAGTTGCTGTTCGCCTTTGCCGAGGCCACCGTCCCCAAGATCACCGTCATCACCCGCAAGGCCTACGGCGGCGCCTATGATGTGATGAGTTCCAAACACATTCGGGGCGACATCAACTATGCCTGGCCCAGCGCCGAGATTGCGGTCATGGGCGCCAAGGGCGCAGTGGAAATCATCTTCCGCTCGGAAATCGGCGACCCGGACGCCATCGCGGCCCGTACCGCCGAATACCAGGCCCAATTCGCCAACCCGTTTGTCGCGGCCTCACGCGGCTATGTGGATGACGTGATCATGCCGCACTCGACGCGCCGGCGGATCTCCAATTCGCTGAAGCACCTCAAGGGCAAGACGCTGTCAAACCCATGGAAGAAGCACGACAACATTCCCCTTTGAGCGGCGTGTTTTCCTTGCGGGGCTAAAGCGGTGGCGGCATTGACGGCAGTCCCGGTCGCAAAGCAACGGCCTCGCCCTTTGTAAACGACGTGCAGCGACGACCGCTGAATGCGTTGACCCCAAAGACCTCAACGCAAGCCGCCAGGCCGGAGCTCTCAATGCGGCCCTTGCTCTGAAGCCAGGTGCATTGGGCTACCGCACCGATCAGATAGCTGGCGACGGGCGTGCCCGGATACAGGCGTTCGGAAATCTGCAGCTCACCCACCCGTGTGTCGGTAAAGGCGTTGCGAAAGCCGACAGGGGTGAGCGTGATGGTGTGTGCATATTCGTGCGCCGCAGCGTTCAGGGCACAGGAGCGTTCCACAAGATCGCCAGACCGGAACTGATGCAGGAAGTAGCGGCCCAGCGCCATTTCAGAGTAGCGCCCGAGGCCAAAGCCTTCACCCGCGCTGGCATGGATCGCCATAGGATCCTGACGATCATTGCGACCCACCACCTGGACCACCACCGGGGCATAGCGCGCGCCGAAGGGTTCCGCACCGACCCCACGGGCCACCTCCGCGACATCGGCGTCCTGCGTGTCGGGCCTGGCATAGATCACCGGATAGCGTGGGCCCAGCGACAACAGGTTTGTGCGAAACACGGGCGACCGCAGGACGGCGTAGCTCTCGGTCAGCAGGG
>JANORH010000451.1:0-1664 GCA_031415215.1 Alphaproteobacteria bacterium
CGACCGCTCCAACGCCCACATACCCTGCGATCACCGCCGAGCTGCCGCCGATCAGGCCCGTGGCCGTCAGCACCGTCAGCACATTGATTGCCGAGGCGATGGTCAGCCATCCGGCCAGCAAGCTGAGCGGCCACCAGACGAGCACCCGCGCGCTCAACGCCGCCTGCACCGGGACCAGACGGATCAGCGCCAATGGCAGGGTCGCCGCCGAGACCACAATGATGGCGACACTGGCCCACTTCCAATCCGCCGCCGACGCGATAATCCACAGGCCGCAGCCGGAGATGGCGACAACCGAGGGCCAGGCGATCCGCGCCAGCAGCGGGTCACCGGCGTTGCGCGGCAGAGCCTGCCACACCGCATAGGCGATCAGGCCCGCGTAGATCACGCTCCAGATCGAGAAGGCATATCCGGCGGCGCGCAGCGTGCTGTCGCCGTCGCCAGCGAATTCCTTGGCCGAAAGTCCCAGCTGCAAACCCATCTGCAGCGCCGGGACGGCGATGGCGAAGATCACACTGGCGATGACCAGGAATTTGCGAAGCGTTGGCGTCATGAATGTCTCCTGGCCCCCCAAACGCACATCCCGGCCGAACGATCCCCGGAAACCCGTCCCCTAAAAATCCCGTCATCCCGGCCGGAAGCCCGCGCTTGCGGGCTGCAGAGCCGGGACCCAGTGCTCAGCGCACCGCCCTGGGTCCCGGCTCTCCGCTGCGCTGCGGCCGGGATGACGGGGTGTTGTGCGCGTGGGTCGCTAGGCGCTGGCCAGTTCCCCCACCACAAACGCGTCCTCGCCCGCGCCGATCAGCCCCATCAGCACATCACCCACATCCTCCGGTGCCACCACCAGCACCAGCCCCAGCCCGCAGTTGAACGTGCGCCGCATCTCGTGCTCCGAAACCCCGCCGGTCGTCGCCAGCCATTCAAACACCGCCGGCATCGTCCAGGCGTTCCAGTCGAACCGCGGCACCAGCCCGTCGGCGATGCAGCGCGGCGGGTTTTCCACCAGTCCGCCGCCGGTGATATGCGCCAGACCCTTCACGCGCCCCGCCTTCAGTTGCGGCAACACCGAGCGGATATAGATGCGCGTGGGCTCCAGCAGCGCCTCGGCCAGTGTCTTGCCCGCCGCGAACGGGGCAGGGGCGTCCCACGCCAGCCCGGACCGCTCCACGATCCGACGGATCAGCGAATAGCCGTTGGAGTGCGGGCCCGAAGACCCCACACCGATCATCACGTCTCCGGCCCGCTGGTCGCCCAGGCGCGGCAAGACCTTGTCGCGATCCACGGCGCCCACGCAGAAACCGGCCATGTCGTAGTCGCCCTCGGAATACATGCCCGGCATCTCGGCGGTCTCGCCGCCTACCAGCGCGCAATGGGCCTGTCGGCAGCCCTCGGCGATCCCGGCCACCACGGCGGTGGCGGCGTCGACGTCCAGCTTGCCGGTGGCGTAGTAGTCCAGGAACATCAGCGGCTCGGCACCTTGGGCCAACAGGTCGTTGACGCACATGCCCACCAAGTCGATGCCGACCGTGTCGTGGATCCCGGTCTCGATGGCCAGCTTCACCTTGGTGCCGACCCCGTCCGTTGTGGTCACTAGCAGCGGGTCGTCATAGCCTGCGGCCTTTAGGTCGAACAACGCGCCGAACCCGCCCAGCGACGGCTCCGAC
>JANORH010000452.1:0-3245 GCA_031415215.1 Alphaproteobacteria bacterium
CCTGACTGGATCTCCGCCGAAGAGGCCCGCGACCGCCTGGGGGTGCGCGCCCAGACGCTGTACGCCTATGTCAGCCGAGGCCATGTGCAAGTACGGCCGGGTCCCGGCGACAGCCGCCGCAGTCTCTATCGCGCCGCCGACATCGCCGCCCTGATCGAGCGCAAGTCCCGTAGCCGCAAGGTCTCGGAGGTGGCAACGGGTGCGATCAGTTGGGGCGAGCCGGTGTTGTCGTCCTCGATCACCACAGTCAGCGGTGGGCGACTGTTCTACCGGGGCCGCGACGCGATCCGGCTGGCCGAGACCGAGACCCTGGAGTCGGTGGGTCGCCTGCTGCGTGGCGGCCACGGCGTAGCGCTGAAGCGCACGGAGCGGCCCAAACCCCCTGGGGGAGCCGACATGCGCGTCCGCGCCTTCGCCGCATTGGCCGGTCGCGCGGCGGTCGATCCCCCGGCGCGCGGGCGCGCGGCGCTGGCGTTGGCGGTCGAGGCCGCGACGCTGCTGGACGTGCTGACCGACGCCATCGCCGGCGAAGTGGGCGGTGGGGCAATCCACAACCGGCTGGCCTTTGCCTGGGGACTGGGTCCCGGCGGTCCCGGGGCGGACCTGATCCGACGCATCCTGGTGCTGGTGGCGGATCATGAGCTCAATGCCTCGGCCTTTGCCGCGCGGGTGGCCGCATCCACCGGTGCCTCGTTGGCGGCGTCGGCGTTGGCCGGATTGGCGACGCTTTCCGGGCCGCGTCATGGCGGTGCCACGGCGGCGGTTCACAAGTTTGCGGGTGAAGCCCTGCAACTGGGCCCCCGCGAGGCCATCGCCGGACGCCTCACCGACGACCGCGCCCTGCCGGGCTTCGGCCACAACCTCTATCCGGACGCTGACCCCCGCGCCGCCGCCCTGCTGGCACGCTTCACCCCGCCGCCGGACCTCGCGGGCCTGCAGGACGCCGTCTGGTCGGTCACGGGACTGGCGCCCAACGTCGACTTCGCGCTGATCGCCGCCTGCGAAGCTCTGAGGCTACCGAAGGACGCCCCCTTCGCCCTGTTCGCCGTAGCCCGTTGCGCCGGCTGGATCGCCCACGCCATCGAGCAGGGCCAGGCAGACACGCTGATCCGGCCCAGGGCGCGTTACATTGGGCCGGAGCCGGAGAGCACCTGATGGAAGCGCTGCGCCATCAACCGAATGTTCACCACAATCCGTGCCCTGTCGGCGGCGCTGATTGAGGCAGGAGCATCACCGTGCCGGACTGGATCTACGCCGTCATCCTGGGCGTCATCGAGGGGCTGACCGAGTTTATCCCGGTGTCGTCCACCGGCATGATGTTGCTGGCGAAAAAGGCCATGGGCCTGCCCGACGGGTTCTGGGACACCTTTGCGGTGATGATCCAGCTGGGGGCGATCCTGGCCGTTGTGGCGCTCTATTTCAGCAAGCTTTGGAAACAGGTGATCGGCCTGCCGACCGACCCTCAGGCGCGCCAGTTCGCTCTGACGGTGATTGTCGCCTTCCTGCCATCGGTAGTGCTGGGCCTGATCTTCCACGACTTCATCAAGGCGGTGCTGTTCGAAAGCCCTAAGATCCAGTGCATCTCGCTGATCCTCGGCGGGATCGTGCTGCTGTTCATTGACCGCATCGCGCCCAGGCCGGTGGCGGATGACGCGTTCAAGTTGCCCTGGAAAAAGGCGCTGGCCATTGGCCTGTTTCAGGTGCTGGCCATGGTGCCCGGCGTCTCGCGGTCCGGGGCCACCATCGTCGGCGGCATGCTGTTCGGCGTGGAAAAACGCGCCGCAGCAGAGTTCACTTTCTTCCTGGCCATTCCGACCATGCTGGGCGCCTTCATCCTGGACGCTTGGGAGAGCCGCGATCAACTGACCGGCGACACCATGCCGTTGATCGTCATCGGGTTTGTGGTGGCCTTCGCCGTCGCCCTGGTGGTGATCCGCACCATGCTGTCCATCGTCACAAGTCGCGGCCTCGCGCCGTTCGGCTGGCTGAGGATTGTGATCGGCGGAGTTGGGCTGGGGTTGTTGACCTACGCCTAGCGGTTCTCGGCTCTACGGCTTCACCGTCATCACGCGATCTTCCTGATCGGCGTACTGGCCGCCTTTGCGGTAGCGGTACAGGTAGGTCGGCAGCACGGACTCCAGCGTCGTCGGGGTCACGCCCAGGTCCGTGAGACCGGGGTACTGGCCGCTGACGATGTTGTCGACTTTCAGCAGTTCGACCTGATCGGAGGTCACCGGCGGCGCCATCATGAAGGCAGTCAGCTCGCCGACCTGGCCGAGCAGCCGCGCTACCGGAAAGGGGATCGGTGCCAGGAACCGGCGCTGGTCGGTCTCGGCCAGCATTTTTTCCAGCAGTTCGCGGAAGCTGAAGGCGCCAGGCCCGCCCAGTTCATAGGTTTGCCCGGCGGTGGCAGGGTCGGTGACCATGCGCGCCAGCGCCTGGCCCACGTCGCCCACGTAAACGGGCTGGAACCGGGTGTGACCGCCGCCGATCAGGGGCAGAACCGGGCTGATCTGCGCCATGGAGGCGAACTTGTTGAAGAAGCCGTCGCCGGGTCCGAACACGATCGAGGGGCGCGCAATCGTGGCACCGGGATAGACCGCCCGAACCTCGATCTCGGCCTTGGCCTTGGTGCGACCGTACTTTGATGGCGAATGCTCGTCGGCTCCCAGCGCTGACATCTGCACCAGACGCTGCACGCCCTTGGCCTTCGCCACTTCGGCGATGTTCTTTGCGCCCATCACGTGGACGGCCTGAAAGCCCTGCCGTCCCGTCTCGTAGAGCAGGCCCACCAGGTTGAGCGCCACCGTGGCGCCCTCCAACGCGCGTTCCAGCGACGGTACATTGCGCAGATTGGCCTGCACCACGTCGATCTGGCCCACGTCACCCAGCAGACGCATCTTGTAGGCGAGGTTCGGATTGCGCACCGCGACCCGGATGCGCCAGCCCGCCTTGGCCAGATATCGCACGGCCTGCGTGCCCACGAAGCCTGATCCGCCGAACACAGTGACGAGGTTTTGCATGCTCGCGAATTAGACGATGCCGCCCCTTCGGGCAATGCGAGTTACGAGGCCAATGCAAAGCCGCCGTTGACCGCGCCGGGGCGGCGCCATATGTAGCCGCCTCCCGATCCGACGGACCGGGCCCAGGTGGCGGAATTGGTAGACGCGCTGGCTTCAGGTGCCAGTGGCTTAACGGCCGTGAAGGTTCGAGTCCTTTCCTGGGCACCACCCCTACGATAGACA
>JANORH010000453.1:0-2625 GCA_031415215.1 Alphaproteobacteria bacterium
GCGGTCGGGATCGGCGAACCGGGTCAGCATCGGATGAAACGCCGCCGCCGTCGGGGCCAGGTGGGTGAAGGGGGAGGTGGCTTCCAGCCCGCTGACATAGGCAAACGTGCCGCCATCGCTCATCCCGGCCAGCAGGATGCGGTCGGGGTTGACGCTCCATCGGGCGCGGACCTGGTCCAGGATGGCTGCAAGGTTCGGTGTGTCCGGGTCCGCGCCGCTGATCGCCCATGTGCGGCCCGTTGAGGTGGGCGCGACCAGGATGGCACCATAGGCCCGCGCATCGCGCAGCCAGCTCCACAGAAATCCCCGCCCGTGGCCGCTGCCGCCGTGCAGGGCCATGACCAGCGGCAGGGGGAGCCCGGGGTCATAGGTCTCCGGCACATAGACGGAGTAGCCGCCGCGTGTGCCGGGCTCATTGTCGAAATGCAGGAGACCGGTATCTGGCCGGGGTTCGGCTTGCGCCAGTCGACTGTGCAGGGCCGCGTCGTCACGGCGCGGCGGGTCGAGGAAGTACCGACTGACCGGTGGCAGGCCGAACGCAAGCGGGTACAGCGCCTCCTGCGCCCGGGGCACATGGCGCAGGGCGCGGAACACGGCACCCAGGCTGTCGGCCTGCTCCGGGGCCTGGCGGAGTTCCTGGAACGCGGCAAGCACCTCGACCCCGGCGGTGGCCAGCGCGGCCCTCGGGCCGGCCAGTTCTGGCGGCCAGGTGCCAAGCCGGAGCAGCGCCTCGCCAAGGGCCACCTCCGGCGTCCCGCAGGCGTCCATGATCGCCGGAAAATCCTGCGGGTTCAGATAGCGCGAGATGAACCCCAGCGCTTCGAGACACCGCAGCAGGGGCGGCACAATTGCGGCCAGGTC
This sequence comes from Alphaproteobacteria bacterium, assembly GCA_031415215.1. GTDB lineage: Bacteria > Pseudomonadota > Alphaproteobacteria > Caulobacterales > Caulobacteraceae > Phenylobacterium. The sequence goes on from JANORH010000453.1 coordinate 862, forward strand.
ATTGAGCTCGGGTTCGTCCATTTCACAGCGCGTCCGGAGGGTCGGTGACGGCATCAAAAAGATGCGATCACGCGCACAATCGATTTACCAAAGGCTGGTATCAAGGCGTTGTCCAGATGGACAGTCCCGCAGTCCCCGGGATTCACCCCAGGTCCGGAACACCGGTCATGAACCTCATCTTTCGTCGCCTCGCACCGGCCGTCCTGACCCTCGCCATGGCGGCTCTCGTCGTGGGCTTCGCCACGGTGTCGCTGGTCGCCTGAAGCCGCGTCACACGACCGGCCGAATGACCCGCCCACGCGAATTGTCGCGAATCCGCTGGGATGCGGCGGCGTTGTCGTTTACAATAATTTAAGGAATTCAGAGCGGTCGCGGTTTCAGGCGTACCTCAAACTTCCCCCTGAAAGGTTGTCGCGTCCATGGCCGTTGTCGAGCGTTGCGTCTTTACCGTCATCCGCCATGAGGGCCAGTGGGCCGTTGAGTATGCCGGCGACTACTTCGGCCACTCGGTCGACAAGGAGATCGCCAAGGCCTTTGCCAACAAGCGCGCCCGCCAGGTCCAGGAAGAGGGCCGCCCCTGTCAGGTGCGCGTCAGCGGCGAGACCGGGTTCTACGCGGTTTAGGGCGGACGGGGTTCGGTTGATTTGAACTCTTCAGAGAACAGAAGACACGATAGCTCCCACATCTGTTCGTCATTACCCGGCTTGTCCGGGTAACCCATGATCTCCGCGATGCAGGACTGCGTGGGGCATCACCCTGACGTACTTTCTTGCGCGGAGATCTGGTTGGCCCGGACAAGAGCCGGGCCATGACGAGCTGGTTTGGGATTGTTTCCAATCGAGCGTCTAGCACTCCGCGAGCCCTACCGCTTCTTGCCCAACTCCGCGGCGATGTCCTTGGTCAGGCGGCCGACCTTGCGGTGGGCGGCGGTGAGCTGGTCGCGGGTGACGCCCCAGCGCTTCATCCAGTATTCCATCGCCTTGCGCTCGGTCAGGTCCAGGCGCTCCTTGTCGATGAACCCGCGTTTGTCTTTCAGACCGGCCATGGCAGCGTCCTTGTCGAGGCTCTCAAGGGTGCCCGCGCGGGATAGGGTTTGCCAGCGCGGCCCCGAGATGCGATAATCTGTACGTCGAATATGCCAAGGTTCGCCCGCTCTCCACGTTCTTTCTTCGGATTGAGCCCCGAGCCCAATCGATCCTCGCCAACATATTGATCTCGCCGACGCGTCGTCTGCGTGCACTCTCCGCCCGAAAGGGGACTGAATATGGCTACGGGTACCGTGAAGTGGTTCAACGCCACCAAGGGCTTCGGTTTCATCCAGCCTGATGAAGGTGGTCAGGACGTTTTCGTGCACATTTCCGCCGTGGAACGCGCCGGTCTCGGCTCGATCAACGAGGGCCAGAAGCTCTCGTACGAGCTTGAGCGCGACCAGCGCAGCGGCAAGACATCCGCCGGGCAACTGCAGGCCGGCTAAACACATCAGGCGGGCGAAAGCTCGCCGGACTATCGACGGGCCGGCTTCATGCCGGCCCGTTTTGGTTGGCGCCAATGAGGCGTCATCCGGATCGAAAGAGGACTGAACTGCATGGCGAAAGAAGAACTCGTCGAGTTCGACGGCCTGATCACGGAGCTTCTTCCGGAGGGCCGCTTTCGCGTGCGCCTCGAGAATGATCACGAGATCCTGGCCTACACGGCCGGCAAGATGAAGAAGAACCGCATCCGCTCGATGGTGGGCGACAAGGTGACGGTCGAGATGACCCCCTA
>JANORH010000454.1:0-4869 GCA_031415215.1 Alphaproteobacteria bacterium
GCGGGCAGATAGCAGAAGAGGTTCGCCCTGTCCACGCACTCCGCTAGACTGAATCCATGACCATGCAAGACTCCGACTGGGCTGCGACAACCGAGCAACGGTTGCTGGACGAAGCCCTCAAGCTCGCGCCGATCCACGGCTGGACTCATCGCACCGCCGGTCTCGCAGGAAAGGCCTTGGGCTTATCGGCGGGTGAGACCGGCTTGTTGATCCCCCACGGTCCCGCCGATCTGGCCGCCCTGCTATCGCGCCGCCATGATGATCGGGCCTTGGCCTCGCTGGGCGAAGTGCATGCCTCGAACTTGAAGATCCGCGAACGCATCCGCCGCGCCGTCGAAGCGCGCCTGGACGCCGCGGCCACGGATGAACCCGCGTTGCGGCGTTGGTCGGGCTACCTCACCCTGCCCCTCAATCTCGCATTGGGCGCAAAACTCACGTGGGATAGCGCTGACGTGCTGTGGCGCTGGGCCGGAGACACTGCCAACGACGAAAACCACTACACCAAGCGGCTGCTGTTGGCGGGCATTCTGACCGGAGCCGGGGCCATCCGGGCGTCGGAGGGTCGAAAAGTCGCGCTGGAGTTCGTCGACCGCCGCATCGACAACGTGATGGCGTTTGAGAAGTGGAAGGCGACCACGACGTTCAGGCCCTCCGAGGCCTTGGCGCGGTTCGCCGAGCGGCTTGGCCGGGCGCGGTATGGGCGGGGCGATCAGCCACCGGCGTGAAGGTCTGGTCGTCGGTCGACATAGATCTTTTCGTAAGTTCCTAATATGTTCCTCACCTCCCCCACAAAGTGGCGGGAGGGGGACCGCCCGCCGAAGAGCGGGTGGTGGAGGGGGCAAGCCGGAAGAAATTACATGCGCAGCAATACGCCAATAGCCAGCCGCGCCCGCGCTTTCCGTAAATCCATGAGCCCGCCCGAGGTGCTGCTCTGGACCCGCCTGCGTGGCCGCAGCCCGGATAAGCCGACCTTCAGACGCCAGCACCCCATCGGCTCCATCATTGTCGACTTCTACTGTCCGTCGGCGAGACTGGATTTGGAGGTGGATGGTTCGTCACATTGGGATGAGGCGTCGCGTGACCGTGACGAGGCGCGGGACCACTGGCTCAGGCGGCAGGGCGTGAGCGTTCTACGCCTGTCGGCGTCGGAGGTGTTTCGTGACCCGGGCGGGGTGGCGGACAGCGTGCTGCAGCTAGCCGATGAACGACGGAGCGCGCCGCCTGCCCCCTCCACCACGCCCTCTACGGGGCGCGGTCCCCCTCCCGCCGCTTCGCGGGGGAGGTAAGGGTTACGTTGTTTTCCGGCAGATCAGAGCTAGCCAACGCTCTCCGACGGCATGGCTCTTTCGGCTATCCTCAACGGTCATCTGCAGGAGCTCGAGGCGCCCGACCGTTGTCAGAAGGGTCTCGGCGCTGGCTTCGTCAAGATCGGTGAACAAGCGTCCATCTGGTTCTCGCGACTCAACACCATGCTTGAAGGACATGTAGATCACCCCGCCCGGCGTCAGCGCGTCGCGCAACCGAGCCACCGTCGCGACGAGTTGGTCACGCGGGACATGCAACAGAGATGCACAGGCCCAGATACCTTCGAAGGCTTCGCGCCAGATCAGTTCCCGAAACGTCATCACCTGAATGGGAAGGCCTGTGTGTTCGCGAGCACGAGCCGCCAGGGCCGGGGCCGCCTCGATCGCGGTGACGACAAAACCGGATTGGTGAAATGCCAAGGCGTCACGTCCAGAGCCACAGCCTGCGTCCAGAATGCGACCGCACACCGGCAGCAAGGCGGTGAAGCGCTCGCGTGGCCCCGACATATCAATCTGGACGGTGCGTTCGAAGAAGTCCTCCGCGTTCTCTTCGTAGAACCGGATCGTGCTCATCTCACAGCGCCCGCACCCGGTTCACATGGCCCATCTTGCGCCCCGGCTTGGCGTCGCGTTTGCCGTAGAGGTGGATGCGGGTTTCGGGCTCGTGGGCCAGCCTGGTCCAGGCGTCGACCTCGTCGCCCAGCAAGTTCAGCATCTCGACCCGGGCGTGGGGGATCGTGGGGCCAAGCGGCCAGCCGGCAACAGCGCGGATGTGCTGTTCGAACTGGTCGACCTCACAGCCGTCCTGGGTCCAGTGGCCGGTGTTGTGGACGCGGGGCGCGATCTCGTTGACCAGCAGGCGGCCGTCCTTGAGTTCGAACAGCTCGATCCCCACCACCCCCACATAGTCGAGCCCCTGCAGCACCCGCATGGCGATCCGCTCGGCCTGATCGGCCAGCGCCGGCGTCACCGTGGCGGGGGCCAGGGAACGCCGCAAAACCCCGGCCTCGTGATGGTTTTCGGCCAGCGGATAGATCGCGGTGCTGCCGTCACGGCCCCGTGCGGCGATGATTGACAGCTCGCGTACGAAGTCGGCGGGGGCCTCCAGGATCACCGGCACGCTGCCCAGTTCGGCGAAGATGTGGGCGGCGTCGGCGGGATGCTCGACCCAGCGCTGGCCCTTGCCGTCATAGCCTTCACGCCGCGTCTTCATCAGCACCGGTGCGCCCATGGCCAAGGTTGCGGCCACGGCTTCCTCCGGCGTCGATGCCGCTGAAAATGCCACGGTCGGCGCACCGTTGGCGTTCAGGAACTGCTTTTCGGCCACGCGGTCCTGGGCCACTGCCAAGGCCTCTGGTCCCGGCGCCACGTCCACACCCAGCGCCTTGAGCGCCAGAACTGACGTCGCAGGCACATTCTCGAATTCATAGGTCACCACCCTGGCCACCGCCGCCAGGGCCTTCAGCGCCGCGTCATCGGTGTAGGGACCCACGATCGTGTGCGCGGCCACCCGTCCGGCGGGGCTGTCAGCGTCGCGCTCCAGCACCGCCACATCAAAGCCCAGCCGGGCGGCGGCCAGCGCCAGCATACGGCCCAATTGTCCGCCCCCCAGAATGCCGAGGGTGGAGCCGGGGGGAAGCGGGAACTGGACCATCTGGCTCTGCTCTACTCAACTGCCTCGGAGACGCTGGCGGTCTGGTCTGCGGCGAAGGCGGCCACGCGCAAGGCCAGGGCGTCATCCGACAACGCCAGAATGCGCGCGGCCATCAGTCCGGCATTTTTGGCTCCTGGCTCACCGATGGCCAGGGTTCCCACCGGAATGCCACCGGGCATCTGGACGATGGACAACAGACTGTCCATGCCCTTCAGCGCCCTGGACTCAATCGGAACGCCCAACACCGGAAGATCGGTCAGGGACGCCGTCATGCCGGGCAGGTGAGCCGCCCCGCCAGCACCGGCGATGATCACCTTGAACCCGGCCGCCTTGGCCCCCTTGGCGAAGGCGTACATCCGCTCCGGCGTGCGGTGCGCCGAGACCACCCTGGCCTCGTAGGCCACACCCAGGCTTTCCAGCATCTCGGCGGCATGGCGCAGGACTGGCCAGTCGGACCGGCTTCCCATGATGATGGCGACGGGCGCGCTCATGTAGCTTTCAAATCCTGACTGGAGCCCCGAAAAGGCGCGGAGTATAGGCACCGCCTTTGCGCAGACAACCGACCCCGGTTAGAATCTCTTAACGGTACTCACGTGGAATGCTGTTAACCGCATCGAGGACGACGCCATGAAAGTCACCGGCGCAAGCAACCAGCCCCTCCCGGCATCCGTGAAGCGCGCAGCGCAGACGGCGGGTTCCGCAGTTGCCGCCGGAACCACGCGGGTCGACAGCGCCGCCTTTCTGGGGATTTCGGCCGCCGAGATGTCGCCATCTGTCATGGCGGCCATCCAGACCCTGCTGGGAGAACTGGACGCGCTGCGCAACGAAGTGGGGCTGCTGAAAGGACGACTGAAGGCAGCTGAGGATCTGGCGGACCGCGATGCGTTGACGCCACTGCTGAACCGGCGGGGATTCCTGCGAGAACTGAACCGCGTGCGCACCTTTGCCCAGCGCTATGGTTCCCCGGCCAGCCTGGTCTATTTCGACCTCGACGGGTTCAAGGCCATCAACGACCAGCACGGTCATGCGGCGGGCGACGCCGCGCTGCAGGCGGTGGCTGAACGGCTGCTGACCCATGTTCGCGAGAGTGATGTGGTGGGCCGCATGGGCGGCGACGAGTTCGCCATCGTGCTGGTCCAGACCGATCAGGCGACCGCAGAGGCCAAGGCAGCCACTCTGGCTGACGCCATGGAGCGCGACCCCATCCGGTTCGGCAACGCCAGCGCCTCTATCCGCCTGAGCTATGGCGTGCGCGAGATCGTCGCAAACACCGAACCCGAGACCCTGATTGCCGAGGCCGATGCGGCGATGTTCACCGCCAAACGATTGCGCAAAGCCGGTTAAGCCAGGATATCGGGGTTCAGATAGTCTTCGACGCGCGAGATTTCGTCCTTAAGGGTCAGCTTCTTGCGCTTGAACCGGCCGATCACGACAAGTTCAGGCAACAGCGCGCTTGAAAGCGCCTGGATCGCCGCCTCCAGATCGCTGTGGTCCTGGCGCAGCTCCCACAGCCGCGCTTCAAGGGCTTCATCGGTGAAGGTGGAATAATCCATCGTGTAGCCGATCCTATTCCAGGGCCTCAGCGAGGAGCGACAACGCCGCATCCGGCGCAGGCCTGCTCCAAGCTTGACTGGCAGCGTGAAGCACATCCCGGACCGCAGCGTCACCCCTTTCGTGTGACAGACCCTCCAGGGTTTCCATCAGCAGCTTTTCCGAAGCCAGCTCCAGCGCCTTGACCGCCTCGCGGAACTGTTCGCGCTGCTCATCGGGAAACGGGACAAGCGGCACCTTCAAGGCCCGTCGCACCTCGCGCAGCGGGATGAGGGCCTTCTGATCCCAGGCCCGCGCTGCTGCTGCCCGCATCAGCAGATCGGCATTGGTCATACGGGCGTAAACCGCCCACAAAAGGTA
>JANORH010000455.1:0-6658 GCA_031415215.1 Alphaproteobacteria bacterium
ACCCTCTATTGCGACGCGGCCTCGGCCTATGATGCGTTGCCTCAGGCCACGAAAGACAAACTGGCCCCCCTGCGCGCCGTGCATTCCGCCAGCAAGGCCTATGGTCCGCAGAGCGCCTATTCGCGCGAGCTTCACCTGCGCGCCATGCCGATCATCGTCAGTCCCGAAGCTGACAAGACTTATGTCCACCCTCTGGTCCGCACCCACCCTATAACGGGGCGAAAAGCGCTGTTCGTATCGCCGGTCTATACCGTGGGGATCGAGGGCATGGCCCCCAACGAGGCCGATCCGTTGCTGGCCGACCTGCATCGCCATCTGGTCCAGGACCAGTTCATCTACCGCCACCACTGGACGCCGGGGATGGTGGTGATCTGGGACAATCGCTGCACCATGCACAACGCGCTGGGCGGCTACGACGGTCACCGCCGCGTCATGCACCGCACGACCGTGGCGGGCGAGGCGCCGGTCTGAAGCCCGGCCTCCGTGTTTTGCAGGCGCTTAGCCTCTGCCCACAAGCGGTGCGGGTTGCATTCAGAGACCGGGCGGAACATCAGGCGGGGATGGCCTCATCTTGGCGGCGGCGCAGCATCACGCCGGTGAGGCCGAAGCCGGCAATCATCATCGCCCATGTGGCAGGCTCGGGAACCATGCCGACCTGGACCACCACCTGGTCGCTGGGGAGCGTGTACACATAGCGCCCTCGGGTGAGGCCCATGTCCGCTATAGTCTGGTTGGCGAAGGTCATGATGCCGCTCAAGGGTGTGCCGAAGACATAATCCCGCGAAACTCCGATGAGTTCGGGTTGAAACGGCATCGGTGCCCCTACGATCGCGAAGGAGCCACCGCTGTGTGAGCCGGCAAGCAAAGTCCCGCCGTTGCCCCAACTGCTGGGTCCGGAAAATCCGGTATACAGGTCCAGGTAGCCGCCAAAAACAGCGGTCGCACTAGGCGGGCGGACGCCGTAGTTGGCGTTAAGCTGCGTATAAAGTCGCATCCCAGACAAGTCGAGGCTTCCGTCCAATGTAGCCACGACGTCCGGGCCAACCTCGGAAAACTGGATCAGCACCGTCGCCTGTGCAGGCAGCGCTGCCGCAGCGCTCAATGCCAGTGCCGTCACGACCGTTAACGCCCGCATGTCGATTTACTCCTGCCGGATGTTTCCGGACGCCAAGGGCAACGCGCCCGATGCCCCGCTGCCCGGGGCGCGGGGTCTTGCCAGTGAAATCTTGCGCCAGTATTTGTAAAGCGCCGCTGGAAACACGGGGCCAGGCGCAATATTCCCCGACGGTCACGACCGAGGTCTTCCGACGCCGAGACCGCTAGTTAACACCTCCCGGATGCGGACTGTCGCGCGGGTACGTACTGGTCTACCGATTGCAGGTACGGGACTGTTGACAGAAGGGTGATGCAGGATGGCGCAGGTCGCCCACGAAGATCTGATCTTCGACGACGACTACGCTTCGGCCCGCGGGCCCGGCGGCAAGGTGCTGCGCTTTACCCGGCAGGAGCGGGCGCTGTTGGGCGTCTTTGCCCGAAATCAGGGGCGCCTTCTGACGCGGCAAGCTTTGCACGAGACAATGGGCGCCTGCGGCTCGGACCGCAACGTCGATTATGTGGTCAACCGGTTGCGCGCCAAGCTTGGCGACACGGCCAGCGAACGCCGCTTTATTTTCACCCAGTATGGCGAAGGCTATGTATGGCGCCCCCCGCCCGGGCGCGCCGCGGATGTGGAAGACCTGCTGTGCATCGGTCCGGTTCGCGGTCTCGAGCAAGGCCTCGTTGCCCAGGTTCTGGCACCGCTGCAGGCGGCACTGCAGGCGCGCACCGGCGGTCGCCTGATCAGGCTGGATCCGGACTGGACGCCTGCGACGTCTCCCCGGACACGTTTTTCCCTTGAGACGAGCTTCTTCTCGACGGCGTCGCGGTCCAATGCCGCCTTTATCCTGCGTAGCGAGCCTGAGCGCGAGACCCTCGCCGTGTTCCGCGAGAGTTTCGAAGGCGGCTGTGCCGCCGCAGCCGTGGAAAAGCTGTCAGCCGCCGTCATGAGTGCCATCTGGAAACACGTGGCCTTGGGGTCGCGCGCGGGCGTCGGCCCGTCGGACGCGCCCCTCCACCTGCGGGTGATCGAGGCCTCGACCCTGCTCGATCCGCCCGGTGCCACCTGGATACGCAGCCGCGAGCAGCTTGACCGCCTGCGCCAAGACGATCCGGATGACCCCTGTGCCTGCATCATGCTGGCGATGCATCTGTTCGCCGCGTCGATCCTGCGCACTGATCCAACCCCGGTGACGCGCCAGATCGTCAGCACGCTCGAAGGTGAGATCGAGGCCTTGACGCTGAAGTTCGCGCCCGTGATTCTCGATGATCCAGTGCTGGCGCTGGCCACCGCCAAGCTGCTGCTGCTGATCAATCGCGGCCACACCGACCTGGCCGAGACCCTCACCAATCGCGTCTTCGCCAGCAGTGGGTCCTTCGCGGCCAGCCTCCTGATGATGGGTCGCATCGCGGCCTATCGCGGCGATCTCGCCGAGGCCGACCGGCTGTACGACCAGGGGCTCTCTTTCTGCGAATCTGGCTCGGCGTTCGAGATCTACGGTCTCATGCTGAAGGCGATGGCGCGGGCGGCGGCCGAGGATTACGCGGCCGTCGTTCCCATCTACCGTCGCGTGGTCGCCCTGCGTCCCACGGCGCGCCAGCAGTTCGGCATGACTTTTCTGCCGCCGGGCGACGAGGGCCTTGGCCACGAACTGGCACCCCTCGCGGATGCGGCCAGCCTGCCGTCCGCCCAGCGGCTGATCGCCTATCTATGGTTTCGGGTCGCCGACCTGTTTCCGACCCGGGCCCAGGCCGCCGCAATCATGCAAGGCCCGCTCAGCCACCTTGTCCGCCGGCTGGGCCCAACCGTCGCGTCGGACGAGATCTGGGGCGAGTTGCCGGAGGAACTGCACCACCTGCGCGCGTGCAGGAGGCGCTAGACCAGCGCACCGTACGCGAGCCTCAGACCCGTCTGGCGGGCCTGAGGTTGAATTGCAATTCAAGCGCAGCGCTCTAACCCCGGCGACCCGCTCAGGCGATCCGCACGGTCCGCCGCCGCAGGGCCACGCCCGCCAGGCCGAACCCGCCGATCATCAGCGCCCACGTCGCGGGTTCGGGGACGACCGCGACATATGTCCGGAAACCGTGGTCGTTTCCAGCAAGGAACCCGTCGGAAAAATTGGCATAAAAGCCCTGTCCCCCGATGTAATCGCCCGGCGCGGGGTTCGTACCGAACACCCGCCCACGGACAGAAAAGGCGAACACGTCGCCGACACTCACCGTGAGGTTCGCGGTCGACAGGTCGACGACCGTCAACTCCGAAAGGCTGAAACTCGAAGACGTGGGAAGACCTGCTCTCGGGATGACGGCGGACGCGAGCGGGGTCGGGAAGGCCGCAGCGAGATCCAGAGGCGTGCTGAACAGCTCGAAGACGAGGCCGTCAGGAACATCCCCCGTGCTCGAAAGCGCGATCTCTATCCGATCGAGCACGCCGGCTCTGCCGACGGTGAAGGTCTGCACGATGTGCGACGACGAGCTGTAGGAACCCCAGGAGAATGGACCCGACTCCGGTACGGAAGCCTGATCCAGAACTGCAGCCGCCGCAGGAAGCGCCGTCAGGATTGCCGCCGCGGCCAACGCCGCCAGAACGCGCGATTTCATAGCCCTACTCCACTCGGTGTCGCCGCGATGCGCTGGCGTACTCGAAACGACCTCATGACCGGGAAATCTTGCGCCAGTATTTGTAAAACACCGGCTCCGCGCCCCTTGCGGTCAACCCGTGATGATGTGGGACACCCACCGCACCCCGCGCGATGCACCGATCTGATCCCGACCTCCCGGCGCGATGCGCGGCAGCAGGGGGTAGATATTCTCAATCCGGATAGGACTTTCGCAGCGTCAGCAGCCCCACGAAGCTGAGCGCCGCCGCGCCAGCCAGATAGCCCCCCACCGGCATCAGGCCGCCTGCATTCGCCAGCGACTGGGCAATCACCGGGGTCAGGCCGCCGCCGATGATCCCGCCGACGTTGAAGACCATCGAGGCCCCGGTGTAGCGCACGCGCGGCGGAAACAGGCTGGGCAAGAACGCCCCCAGCGGACCATAGACGAAGCCCATCACGAACAGCGCCAGCGACAGCCACGCCCAGACCATGACCAGTGAGTCTGCGCCCATCATCCCGGCCATCACCGCGCCGACGCCGACGGTCGCCAGGCATCCGCCCATCAGCACCCGCCGCGAGGTGGTGGCGTCCGCCGCATAACCTGCAGCAATGATGCCGGCAGCCATGAAAATGATCGCCCCCAGCTGCACCTGCAGGAACGTCTCGCGACTGTAGCCGAGCACTTTCGTCCCGTAGCCCAGGGCAAACGCGGTCGAGATGTAGAAGACCGCGAAACAGGCTACCGCCGCCAGCGTGCCGCCGATCAGCGCCCCCGGGTGGCGCAGGACCACCTCGGCCATGGGCACGTGGCTGGTTTCCGACTGATCGAGCACCTTCTGGAACGCCGGGGTCTCGCCGATCCTCAAGCGCACCCACAGGCCGACGCCCACCAGAATCGCGCTGGCCAGGAACGGCAGCCGCCAGCCCCAGGCCTGGAACGCTTCAGGCGACAGAAACAGGCCCAGCAGCAGGAACAATCCGTTGGCGGCGATGAAACCCACCGGGGCCCCCAGCTGCGGAAACATGCCGAACCGGGCGCGCCAGCCGGGTGGCGCGTTCTCCACCGCCAGCAAGGCCGCCCCGCCCCACTCGCCGCCCAGACCGAACCCCTGACCGAACCGCAGCAGGCACAACAGCGCCGGCGCCACCCAGCCGACCAGGGCATAGCTTGGCAGGAAGGCGATCAGAAACGTCGACACGCCCATGGTCAGAAGCGAGGCCACCAGCGTCGACTTGCGCCCGATCCGGTCCCCGAAGTGGCCGAAGACAGCGGCCCCCACCGGCCGGGCGAAGAAGGCCACGGCAAAGGTGGCATAGCTCTGCAACAGCTGCGCCGAATCCGATGACTTGGGGAAAAACAGGTCGGGAAACACCAGCGCCGCAGCGGTCGCGTAGATGTAGAAGTCGTAGAATTCCACCGCTGTTCCCACCAGGCTGGCGGTGAGGACACGACGGTTGGAGGCGCTCGCCACGCCGGAAGTGTCGGATGTCACAGACGTTCCCCTTGATTTTCCCTGGCTTCGCCTCCACAGCGGGCGGGGTCAAGCCGCTTGGCACCCCGGCAACTTTGCGGCTAGGGCGATAGCATGAGCGCTCAGGTCGATCCCTTCTACGCCATTTCGATCAGCGGCCTGGCCCAGCGGCTTAAGGCTGAGGGCCGGTCGGTCATCCATATGGAATTCGGCCAGCCGTCCACCGGCGCGCCGAAAGCCGCCATCGTGGCCGCTCATGCGGTGCTAGATGCCGAGCCCTTGGGATATTGGTCCAGCGATCCGCTGAAAGCCCGCATCTGTCGCCACTATGCCGAGACCTATGGGGTCGCGCTCGAGCCCGCCCGGATCACGCTGACCAGCGGCGCCTCACCCGCGCTGGTGCTGGCACTGTCGGCCACCTTCAAAACCGGGGATGTGATCGCTATGGCGCGGCCGGGCTACGTCGCCTATCGCAATACCGTCAAGGCCCTGCACATGGTCCCGCTGGAGATCGCCTGCGGGGCGGATACGCAGTTCCAGCTGACCGCCGCGATGCTCACCGCGTTGGAGCCTGCGCCCGCCGGCGTGATCCTGGCCAGCCCCGCCAACCCCACCGGCACGGTGATCCCGGGACCGGAGCTTGCGGCCATCGCCGAGATCTGCCGGTCGCGCGGCATCCGCATCGTCTCTGACGAAATCTACCACGGCCTCAGCTATGATCGGCCCACGCACTCGATGCTGGAGTTCGCCCCCGACGCCATCGTCGTGAACAGTTTTTCCAAGTATTTCAGCATGGCCGGCTGGCGGCTGGGCTGGCTGATCGTGCCGCGCGACGAGGCCTCGCGCGCCGTGGCCTATATGGGTGCCCTGTTCCTGACCGCGCCGTCGCTGGCCCAGCACGCCGCCCTCGTGGCCATGGACTGCCGCGAAGAGTTAGAGGGCCACCTCGCCACCTACCGCCGCAATCGCGAGCTGTTGCTGGAGGCGCTGCCTGCCCTTGGGCTGGAAAACATCGCCCCGCCGGATGGCGCTTTCTACATCTGGGCCGATGTCGGGGCCTTCACCGACGACAGCCTGGCGTTCTGCAAACAGCTGTTGCGCGACACCGGCGTCGCCCTGGCCCCCGGCATCGACTTCGACCCCGTCGAGGGTCACCGCTTCATCCGCCTGAGCTTCGCGGTCTCGACGCCGCAGGTCGAGGAGGCGATCCGCCGGTTGGCACCGTGGTTTGCCTCAAGACGCGTGGCAGACCGCACCGGGGGCGGATAGGCGGCTACTGCCCGGACGCTTCACCCACCGCCCCGGCGACCGTAGCCCTTGCGGCGCATTGAACCAGGGCCGTTCGGGTTTCCGGGCTCAGCACCTGGCTGTTCTGCGCCGCGCCTTCAAGCGTGCCGGTCTTGACCGTCTCGACTATGACTTCGGTGATACCGCGAAGTTGTCCGGCGTCCAGCTTTGAGCCCAGCTGGTTCTGGACGCATCCACAGAACG
>JANORH010000456.1:0-3140 GCA_031415215.1 Alphaproteobacteria bacterium
CCAGTATTCAAACAGCGGCCGCTTCGCCCCCCAGGCGATGTCTTCCAGCATCGCGCGCGGATAGGCCCCCAGCCGCGAGAAGGCCGGCAGATAGTGGGTGCGCGACACCACGTTCACAGAATCGATCTGGATCACGCCCAGTCGGTCGACCAGCTGCGTGAGCTGGCGGCGGGTGACCGGCCCCTCACGCGATCCCCCGAAGCCCTGGGCGGCCAGGGCGATGCGCCGCGCTTCTCCGGCGGTCAGCGTGTCTTTCGTCATCGATTTCCCCTCAGCGAGTCGTTGGGGCAACCGTAATCATCGAACAAACAAAGAACAACTAGCTCGCCAACCCCAGCGCATCAATCGCCGCCGTCCGCGCGGCCTCCAGCGGCCCCGCCGCCTCCGCCGCCAGGCACTGCGCCAGCTCGGCGCGGTTCTTGACGCCCAGCACGACGGTGTCGAAATTGGGCAGGCTCAGGGCATACTGATGCGCCACCTGGGCCGGATCCTCGCCCCACTGGGCACAAAGCGCGCGGAAACCTGCTGCGCGGGCGAAGTCGGCGTTGTCCGGACTGTTGGCTGACAGATCGCGATCCACGCCCCCCGTCAGTGCCCCGGCCTGAACCGCGCGGATACCCATGACGCCCACGCCATTGGCTTTGGCCGCTGCAGCGATGGCGCGGGGCCGGGGCGGTTCGGCGTAACGCCGCAATGCGCCGGGGCTATCCATCAGATTGGCGATCACCTGCACCGCGTCGGGCTTTACCGCCCCGTCCAGCGCGGCCAGCACTGCCGTCGGCACCCCGATCCCGGTGATCCCCCAGCCACCGATCCGCCCCTGAGCCTTCAGCCGCTCCATGGCCGGGACGACGTGGCTCTCGTACAGCGACAGCACCGTCGACATCTGATCGCGCCGCGTGTTGCCGTGCGCATATTCATAGCCGTCTGCATGCAGGCTGGAGTGCAGGAAAAACAGGTCCACCCGCTCCAGTTGCATCGCTGCCAGGCTGGCTTCCAGCGAGGCGGTCAGGCGCGCCTCGACCTCATCCGCCGGCGGCGTGGCCAGCTGGTGCTTGGTGGTGACCTTGACGCCGTCCGGCAGTCGTCCGCCAAAGGCGTCGCCGATCAGGCGCTCGCAGCTGCCATACATGGGCGCGGCGTCCAGCACCGTAATCCCGCCATTGATCGCAGCCACCAGCGTGGCCATCGCTTCATCGCGGCTGGTCTCCCCCCAGACCTGGCCGATCCCGCCACCGCCCAGGGTCAGCCGACTGACCGGCCCCAGCGGTCCCAATGTCGCGGAACGCATACTATCGCTCCAGCCGACCGTCGGAGAGTGCGGCGGTGTCGAATTCGAACAGGATATCCGGATCAGGCTTGGCGACATCCTTGGCCACGGCTTTTGGGGCAAGCGTCTTCAAGATGTGGCGGATGATGTTGGACCGCGCCTTGGTCTTTTTGTCAGTGTGCACCACGAACCAGGGCGCATGGACCGAATGTGTGCGCGACAGCATCTCGTCGCGGGCCTTGGAATAGTCATCCCACTTCTCCTGTGCCACAGCGTCCAGGGGGCTGACCTTCAGGGTCTTCAAGGGGTCGCTCCGGCGATCATCCAGACGCTGGGCCTGTTCCTTGCGCGAGATATCCAGCCACAGCTTCACCACGCGCACGCCGTCGTCGACGAGCATCCGCTCGAAGATCGGCGTGTCGTTCAGGAAGGTCGCGTGCTGTTCCGGCTTGCAGAAGCCCATCACCGGCTCGACCCCGCCGCGATTGTACCAGGAGCGGTTCAGGATCACGAGTTCCCCGGCGGCGGGCAGGTGGGCCACATAGCGCTGATAGTACCACTGGCTCTGCTCGCGCTCGGTCGGCTTGGGCAGGGCTACGACGCGGGTGTTTCGCACAGACAGGTAGGCGGTGATCCGCTTGATCGCCCCGTCCTTGCCGGCGGTGTCGCGGCCCTCGAAGATCACCAGGTCGCGGTGCCCGCTGGCGATCGCCTCCACCTGATAGCGAACCAGGGCCGCCTGCAGGATTTCCAGTTCGTCGTCGTCAGATTTTGCCATGGCCCATTTAGACGCATCAGCACGATTTCGCCCAGTCCCAACCGTTGGTAGGAAGACACGATGATCCGTCTCTACGTGCCCCATGACCTGGCCGCCGGTGCCCAGCTTGCGCTGGACGAGGGACAGAGCCGCTATCTGTCCGCCGTCATGCGCCAGGCCGTCGGCGACGTCGTGGCGGTGTTCAACGGCCGTGACGGGGAGTGGCGCACCACCATCGCCACGGTGGGCAAGCGCGTCGTCACCCTGACCGCGCTTGCGTGCACCCGCCCCCAGCACCTCGGCCCCGACCTCGACCTGATCATCGCCCTGGTCAAACGCGGCCGGTTGGAAACCATCATCGAAAAAGCTGCCGAACTGGGCGCGCGCCGCGTGCAGCTGGTGACCACAGAACGCACCAATGCCGATCACGTCCGGCTGGAACGCCTGCGCGCTATCGCCGTGGAAGCGGCCGAACAGACCGGCCGTCTGGACGTGCCCGAAATCTGTGAACCGACAAAGCTCGACCGCCTGCTCGCCGACTGGAACCCCGCGCGCCGCCTGCTGTTCTGCGACGAGGCGGGCGATGCCCCCACCGTGCTTGAGGCTGTCACCAGCCCCGGCCCCTGGGCCATCCTGATCGGCCCCGAAGGCGGCTTCTCTTCCGCCGAACGCGATCACCTCCGCGCGCTACCCTACGCCACCCCCGCCACCCTCGGCCCCCGCATCCTGCGCGCCGACACCGCCGCCATCAGCGCCCTGACACTGTGGCAGGCTGCAGTGGGGGATTGGCGGTAGTCCGACGGCACGTTTCAGTGGCTGCGGCGGGTGGATAGCATGCCGGTGGCATGAGGCGGCGGCGCGCGCCGTCACTGGACGTGGTGCCTACCAGCTCAACCCAGCAATCCCCCGGTCGCGTAGCAATCCGTGGAACCCAAGTGGCGCTGCCGCTGAACCAACGCCGAAAGAGTTCGGCCACGAACCGATACGGAAAACACGAACGCGCAGGCGGGCAGGCTACCCGTACCCCCTCCGGACACCCCCGCGAAAGCGCGGGCCCAGGTGTTTTTCCGAAGTTGGGGTATTTCTCCGAGCAATATCATTTTTACCGAGTCC
>JANORH010000457.1:0-21436 GCA_031415215.1 Alphaproteobacteria bacterium
CTCACTGAGCCTCGATGAAGGCCAGGCGGTATTTGACGTGACCCATGATGCCGACAGACCGTTCACCGTCGCGGTGGGTGACCGGATGGTCCGGGTTGTCGGAACCCAGTTTGACGTGCGTCGGCGCGATGGAAAGCTCTCGGTCACGGTAGCGCGCGGCGCTGTTGAGGTGAGGCCGCAAGACGGCGGCATCGGCAAGGCTTACCGTCTTCGTCCCGGTCAGCGGCTGGACCACACCGAAGGGGCCGCACAGGCCCGCATAATTGCAGCCGAACCGGCGGAAGTGCTGGCCTGGCGCACCGGTCGACTGGTTTATCGCGGGCAATCCCTGGCTGATGTGGTCGCCGACCTGAACCAGCAGTGGGCCACGCCCATCCGCATTGATGACCCTACTTTAGCGGCCACACCCGTCTCTGGCGTTCTGATCCTGGACAGCCAGGACGCAGTAATCCGTCGCCTGGCCTTGCTGGTTCCCATAAGAGCGGTACGTTCCGAAGCAGGATTGGTCCTGCAACGCGATATTGCGTCGGACCGCTGATGAGGACGATTGGCCATAGTCGGGCGGAGCCTGCCTCTGCGATCTCTGTTGGGCGGCGTCGCCCTCGCCTGTCTGGCGGGGCTTGCTGACGCTGCTGAAGCACGCCTGAAGGTTGCGATCCCTCCGCGCTCCTACGCCGATGCTCTTATCGACCTCGGCCTGCAGACAAACATCTCTGTGCTGGGAACCTCAAACTGCGGCTCTGGCGGACGTACATCCCTTTCAGGTCGCTTAACGCTGGATGAGGCGCTGACGCGGCTCCTGACCGGCGCGCCCTGCCGCTACCGTATTGTCGATCCCCGCACGGTTCGCATCTTGGCAGCAGCACCCGCGCCGTCGACACCGGCACCGGTTGACGCCCCGCGTCCGCCCGCACTCGTCGCCGAGATCATCGTCACCGCGACCAGGCGCCCCGTAGCGATGGATCGACTGCCCGCCGGCGTCAGCGCTATTTCCGGACAACAGATCGCCACGACTGGCACTGTCGATATCGGTGGTACGGTCGGACAGTTGGCCGGTGTCCTGACGACGAACCTGGGGCCAGGACGCGACAAGCTTTTGATTCGCGGACTTTCGGACGGCGCGTTCACCGGCCGAACACGATCCACTGTCGGCACCTATCTCGACGAAGCGCCGATCAACTACAATGCCCCTGACCCCGACCTTAGACTTGTGGACATAGATCGGATTGAAATCGTGCGAGGTCCACAGGGCGCACTCTACGGGTCCGGAGCCTTGGCAGGGGTCTACCGCATCGTCACACGGAAGCCGGATCTGCAACGCCTTGCCGGAGGCGTCTCCGGCTCACTGTCAACGACCCGGGGCGGCGATCAGAGCTATGAGGTGGACGGCTACCTTAGCCTGCCGATCATCGCGGATCGAGTTGCCGCGCGCATTGTCGCATATGGCGACGTTCAGGGGGGCTACCTGGACAACGTCAACTTGCGCATAGCCAATGTTGACCAGACGCGTCGGAACGGCGGACGTATCGCGGTGCGGGCACAGATCTCGGACGTTTGGGGTGTCGACATCGCCGCGGCGACGCAGAATCTCCACTCCAATGACACGCAATATGTGACGACGACATTGAGCACGGGTGCACGGCCAGCAACCGGCCCCTCCCCCGCGGTCAGAACCAACAGCGTGCAGGAGACCCACAACAACGACTTTACTTATGCCGGGGCGACAGTTCAGGGTGACCTTGGCTGGGTCAGTATCACCTCATCGCTGAGCTATGTGCACCACGTTTTCTCTAGCCAATATGATGCGTCGGCGACACTCGCAGACAATTTTACCATCCGTAGCGGCGACATCGGTGCCTATTTCGAAGCCGCGAATGCCGACATGTTTGTGCAGGATCTTGTCCTGCGCTCGTCGGTTGAAGGGCCGTTGGATTGGCTGGTCGGCGTCTATGCCGCACGTACTGCCGAGCGAACCCCCTCATCGCTAGGTATTCTCGCGGGCGGTCGCGTCGTAACCACCGCCTACACAGAAAACCGCAAGGATCGCAGACTAGAGTACGCCCTCTATGGCGAAGGTACCTATGCGTTCTCACCAGGCCTGAGCGTAACGGTCGGCGGGCGGCTGTTCGAGAGCCGGGTGCACACTACGGCCGATCTGGACGTCATCGATCCCTTTGGCCCACGGTCCTTCGACAGCGCGCGGACTTATCAGGGATTTTCGCCGAAAATCTCATTTCAGAAAGAGTTCGCGACCGGCGACCTGATCTATGCGCTGGTCAGTGAGGGATATCGGCCTGGCGGGTACAATACCGGCGGCTTCTTCGCCGTCCGCCCCGCCCGCACCACATATGCCCCTGACCGCCTGCGCAACTATGAAATCGGCGCCAAGATCCGCCGGATGGACAACCGCCTGAATGTCCGTGTGGCGGCCTACTATGACGACTGGTCGCGCATCCAGACAGACCAGTATCGACCCTTCGGCCTGGCCTATACCGCCAACGTGGCCGACGCGCGGATCGTCGGGCTTGAGGCGGAAGCCAGCTATGATTGGCACTTCGGTCTGTCGTTAAAGATCAATGGACTGATATCAGACTCGCGGCTCGACAACGCCAACTCTGACTTCGCGGCCCAGGTTTCAGGCGCGCTTCCCGGCGTACCAAATGTCTCGGGCGGCATGCTGGCGGTCTATCAGCGGCCACTCGGCGGCGATCTGACTCTTCGATTGCTGGGCGAGGCCAGCTACGTTGGATCTTCAACGCTGAGTTTTAACGCGGAACAGTCGCCGTCAATGGGCCGGTATCTGCGCACACGCTTATCTGCGGAAATTGCTACGTCGTTCTGGCAGGTTACGGCCTTCGTCAACAATCCCTTCAACGACACAGGCGACACCTTCGCCTATGGTAACCCATTCAGCTTTGGCCAAGTTCGGCAGGTGACGCCGCAGCGACCGCGAACCGTTGGTTTGCGCCTGTCGGGGACTTTCTAAACAAAAAATGAAGCTTGGCCGGGGGGCTGTGCGTTCGCGCGGCGTCTTACCTCTTGACGGGTCCCGACTCGGGAACGCGGGGGGTAATCGTGGTCAGGCTTTCGGCACTGGTTTGCGTGCACAATCAGGAGGCGCAACTCGCAGCGTGCCTTCGCCGGTTGACGTTTTGTGACGAAATCATTGTGGTGGCTGACCGTTGCACCGACGGGTCACAAGATATAGCGCGCCGCCACGGCGCGCTGGTGATCGACGGAATTTTTCCTCTGGAAAATCATCGCCGAATGGCCGGCGTTGATGCGTGTTCGGGTGACTGGATCCTGGAAGTTGAACCTGACGAAGTCATCCAGGCGGCACTAGCCTGGGAAGTTCGCGCCGTTCTGCAGACCCGTCGCGGTGGCGACTGGTATGAACTTCCCATTGACAATTTTGTCGGCGAAACTCTGGTTCGCAGAGGTTGGACGGGTACCTTGAGCGCCCGCAGCGAGCCCCGTCTTTACAAGCGCGGTCTGAAGGCGTGGGCACCCAGACGTGCGAACGCCGCCGTGGTGATGTCCGGTCAATCCGGTGGCGCACTGACCGGGGCCATTCGACGCACGCTGGGCCAGGATTTGGGCGGACTGGTCGAGCGTTTGAACCGCCTGACGGCCCTGTATGCAGAAGATATCGCCGATGGTGATCGTAGTGCCAGTACCGCTCAGGGCTTGATCCAGGGCGTCGGGACGTTCCTCAAGGGCTATGTGGGGCGCGGTGGATGGCGCGAGGGGTCTTTGGGACTGCTGGTTGCCTCACTATCGGCGCTCCATCCCTTGCTGTCACAGATGCGCGCCGGGCAGTTGTCGCAGGCGCGCGCGCTGGCGCTGATGCAGGCTGTCGAGAGGCCACAACCGACGCGTCTGCGTAAGGTAGCTAGCCGCTAACTCTTAAGGTCCTTGCAACCCAAGACCCTGTACGAGGCGGAAATGCACGCGGGGCAGTGTCCGTTCGTGAGGTATAATTTTGCCGCTTCTGGTCACCGGTTCCGCCGGCTTCATCGGCTTTCATCTGTCGCGTCGGCTGCTTGATCGCGGTGAAACGGTCGTCGGCCTCGATAACCTCAATGCCTACTATGATCCGGCCTTGAAGGCCGCACGTCTGGCGATCCTTGAAGCTCACGCTGGCTATCGTCATGCCCGGATCGACCTGGCCGACCGTGACAGCGTCGCGTCGCTGTTCGCAGACCTGCGCCCCGAAGCCGTGGTCAACCTCGCGGCACAGGCTGGCGTGCGCTACAGTCTGGAGTGTCCGGAAGCCTATGTGGACTCCAATGTCGTAGGCTTCCTGAACATCCTTGAGGGTTGCCGCGCTACCCAGCCCAAGCACCTGGTCTATGCATCGACCAGCTCGGTCTACGGTGCCAACGCCAGGCTGCCGTTCAGCGTTCACGATCACGCCGTCCACCCGATCACACTCTATGCCGCGACCAAACTCGCGAACGAATCCATGGCCCACTCGTACGCTCATCTGTTCGGCATACCGTGCACCGGCTTTCGGTTCTTCACTGTCTATGGTCCCTGGGGCCGCCCGGACATGGCACTCTTCAAATTCACTGACGCGATCCTCAGGGGCCAGCCCATCGACGTGTACGGCCAGGGCAAGATGCAGCGCGATTTCACCTACGTGGAGGACATCGTCGACGGCCTGGTGGCCGCCATCGACCGCCCACCCGCCGCCAACACGACGTGGGATGCAATCACCCCTGACCCAGCCACCAGCAGCGCACCTTGGCGCGTGTTGAACCTTGGTGCCAGCCGGCGTGTGGAATTGATGCACTACATCGAGGTTCTGGAAGCAAAGCTTGGGCTAAAGGCCAAGCTCAATCTCCTTCCCATGCAGCCCGGCGACGTTGCCCGGACCGAAGCCGATACTGAGACAACCAAGGCCGTGCTGGACTATGCTCCCAGCACCACCGTCGAGATCGGCGTGGGTCGGTTCGTGGACTGGTACCGCGACTACTACGGCGTCTAGACCGGTTGCTCCAGCGACACCGAGGACGGCGAGAACCAGACCGGACTTGCCGGTGTCATATGAACGCAATCCTCCATTGAACGTCGGTGAAATAGATCAGGCTTGAGCCTGCCTCGATCAGCAGCGCGGAAAAACCATGACGTTGCATCAAGGCCTGGGCGCTGACGATCCAGCCCTGGCGCTCAACCGCGGAGATCAGCGCAGGAGCGCCGGGCAGCTGCATCAGATCAGCAGCCGCCCAACTCGTCCGTGCCGTAGAATTTGCGCCGGCAATCCACAGTGCGCTCAGCTAACTCGCGTCGATCTATGCCGGCAGAGCTGCGCGGCTGTGCAACGGGCTCAAGGTCCTACTTTGCAGGCGACTTGGCCGCCTGGATCTCGATCTCGGCATACATCCCGGGGCGCACAAGGGCCGCGACCTGCGAAGTGATCCGCGCCGGCTTGGTTTTTAATGGGCCATAGAACTGGGTATAGCCTTCCATCATGCCGGCGAAATCCATCCCACCGCCCTTGGCCGGATCGCCCACCAACAGAACCCGCATCATAACGGTGTCCGCCAAACCATAGCCTTGGCCCTTCATAATAGCCTCAATCTTGGTCAGGACACTGATCACTTGCGTCTTGGTGTCGCCGAACGGCGCGGTGGCTGGCGCGCCAGCGACCACCTCAGGCGTGATGCCGCTGACATAGAGTGTTTCCGAACCGGCCAGGACCTTCACCGCCTGGGATATGAATCCATTGCGAGGGTTGTCGTGGAGGTTCTGCGCCAGGGCGACACCTGATGCGCCGAAAGCCAGGAGGGCAAAAGGAAGTAGAAGGCTGCGCATAAATGATCCTCTCAGAAGCTTGGGCGATGGCTTGCAGACATCAGCCTATTGGTGCGCGCTGGCCCACACCTGCGCCGCTCACAGTTAGGCCCAACGGCGTCCAGTGTTGGCAACACCTCGGCCAAAATAACGCCTCGCCCGCCCAGGTGCCCGTGAAATAGACAGGATTGGCAGGTTGTTGAACACATGGCTGCCCGAGCACGAGGCCTCGGCCCAGGCGCTCTCACCGGTGGCCAGATAGTGAAACATCGACTCTCTGGGACTCAATTGTTGGAGCCGAACGCCAGTTCAGTCGAACACTTCGTTGGATTCGTCATTTCGACAGTGCCGTCAATTACTGACGGTATGACTGATTTATGTCGCCCAGCGATGAATTCAGCGTCATTCCTGTACGACTCTGGTGTCGTTTTGTTTGCAGCTGTTGACGCCAACCTCCGTCAACCAACTGTTCTGCAAGACGCGGAGCCGGAACTGGCGCGTGTCGGGAAACGCATCGAAGGGCCCATCATCGTTATCGAGGGGGTCTAATATGAACAGACTATTCGCAGGCGTTAGCGCCCTAGTTCTGGGTGTCGCCATGGCGGGCGGCGCTCAGGCCGCAGATGCCGACACAGAGGAAACCGACGTCGAGGCCGTCATTGTCACCGGAACACGCACCACCGGCCTCAGGGCCGTCGACAGCCCGGCACCCGTTACGGTGTTGGATTCCACCGCCCTGCAGCGCGTCGGCCAGACGGACCTGATCCAGGCTATCGCGCAGAACGTGCCGTCGTTCAACGCCCAGGCGTTCGGCGGTGACACAGCCAACCTGACGCTATCTGCCAAACTTCGGGGTCTAAGCCCCAATCACGCTCTCGTTCTGATCAACGGCAAGCGCCGCCACGGCACCGCCAACCTCGCCGTACTGGGAGGCCCGTTCCAGGGCGGCGCTTCCGCCGACCTGAACTTTGTCAGCCTCGGCTCCGTAGGTCGGGTCGAAGTTCTTCAGGAAGGCGCGGCGGCCCAGTACGGCAGCGACGCCATCGCCGGGGTCATCAATATCATTCTCAAGGAGAATGACTCGGGCGGCAGCATTACGGCCAGCGCCGGAAAGTACATGAGCGGTGGTGGGGATACGGCAGACCTCACCTTGAATATCGGCTTCGCGCCGGTTGAGAACTCATTCCTCAATCTGACGTACCAGACCCGCTATCATGACTACAGCTTCCGCGGCGACGTGGATCCGCGGGTCACCAACACCACCTTCAATCTCAACTCGACGTCACGTCTGTCACGCTATCCACAGATCGCCGGCGACCCTGAATTCCCGTATCTCAACCGTATTACGGGTGACGCTGAGTACCGCCTCAATATCGGCGGCTACAACTTCGGCATCGATATCGGTGAGGTCAAATTCTACAGCTTTGGTACGTTTGGCGACAAATACGCCTCGGGCATCCAGAACTACCGCGTCCCGAACCTTGTCGTCGGTCTGGATGGGTCGATCCCGCGCCCCTTCGGCTTCAGCCCGCGGATCGTCATCGAAGAAACGGACTATGCGGCGACAGCTGGCTTCAAGGGTGCCATGGCCAGCGGCTGGAACTATGACATTGCCACCACCTACGGCAGCGACGACGTCACCATCTTCACAAAGGACTCGTTCAATCGGTCACTTTACATCGACACCTCGACCGCGACGAAGCCGGGCTTCTCGCCGACAGATTTCCGTACAGGCGGCTTTATCTTCAATCAATGGACGTCACAGATCGACCTCCGCCGAGAGCTCGATGTCGGTTTTGCCGATCCTCTGAACCTAGCGCTCGGGGGCGAATATCGTCGTGAGTCCTATGAAGTCAGGCCGGGTGACGAAGCCTCGGTCTACAAGGAAGGATCACAAGCCTATCCCGGGTTCGAGCTGACCGACGCCAGCAAAAACACACGACGTAGCTACGCCTTATACGGCAACGTCGCGTTCTCACCGACCGAGCCGATGAAGCTGGACCTCGCGGCCCGCTTCGAGCACTTCAGTGACTTTGGTGACACCTTCATCGTCAAGGCAACGGGTCGCTACGATTTCAACGAGATGTTCGCTGTCCGTGCCACTGCCAGCACCGGTTTCCGGGCCCCGACCCTCGCCGAGGGTAACTACTCGGCAACAAACGTTGCACCGACTTCGGCCTTTGTGCAACTGGCACCGAACTCGGCGGCCGCCGCACTGGTCGGCGTAAACGGTCTTGATGCCGAGAAGTCTCGCAACTACAGCGTCGGCTTCGTGGTGAAGCCCGGTGCCGGTATTACCGCGACCCTGGATATCTATCAGATTACCATCAAGGACCGGGTCGTAGGTTCCGGCGCGCTGTTCGGCTCCGGTGGTTCGGTGAATCTGCCGGCCGTGCGCGCGGCGATCCTCGCCAACGGCAGCGTGCTTGACCCTACCGTCACCCAGACCGGGATCAACATATTCACGAATGGCCTGGATACCCGCACCCGGGGCGCCGATCTGATCATCACCACGCGCACCGATCTGGAGGACTGGGGCAGTGTGCAGTGGTCGCTGACTGGAAATCTGTCCGTCACCAAGGTCGTCAGGTTTGCTACACCCCCGGCGCAATTGGCGGGAGCTTCGCTGTTTGATCGGACGTCGATCAGCAACCTGGAAACCGCCACGCCCAAGTATCGTGCCGTGCTGGGTGCTTTGTGGACCTGGAATGACCTGACTGTGAACGTGAAAGAGAGCCTCTACGGGCCGTCGTCACGTCTGGACAACCGGATAGGTTGCCCGCTGTTGGCCGCATCTTCGACCTGCTTCAACAACAAGATCGGGTCCACATTCATTACAGACCTCGAGATCAGCTACCAGGCGCTCGAGCCTGTAAAGGTCACGATCGGCGCCAACAACTTGTTTAACACGTATCCGGACAAGCTGAGGGACGACTACCGAAACACCTTCCTGGCGGCCAATGCCAACGGCTTTGTCACCCAGTACCCCACGTTCTCCGCATTCGGGATCAACGGTGGCTACTACTATGCCAAGGTCGCCTTCACCTTCTAGTCGACCTGCCTCGAACAACGGCAAAGGCCGCAGGGTTCGCCCTGCGGCCTTTTTCTGACCCTCGCTGGCAAAAAAAGCCGCGCCTCGTGGGCGCGGCCAGTTCAGGGAGGAAACGCCCCAAAGGACAAGTTCAACATGAGGCGCTCGCACCGTGAGCGAAAGATCGAAATGTTCGGACAATCAACATCCGGCCCATCGTGAAGATTTTAGGCTCCTCAGGTCATCGCGATGTCCAAAATCAGCGCACTTTCCAGGTTCAGGTGACCCTTGACTAGAGACGGAGGTCCGAAGCCGATCTGGGCAACAGCCATTTTACGTCAAAGATCACGGCGGCGGGACGGCAAAGACTACGGATCTGCTCACCGCCCATCTCGGTGAATTCCCGGTGCGCCACCGCCAAAACCAGAGCATCGTAGAGATAGGTCGAGGGTTTTTCGATTAGCTCAATCTCAAACTCGTATTTCGCCACCTCCGGGCGGATCCACGGATCCCATACATCCACCTGCGCCCCGAAGTCCTGAAGCTCACGGATGATGTCGATCACGCGGGTGTTGCGGATATCAGGCGTGTTTTCCTTGAACGCCAGACCCATCACCAGAA
This sequence comes from Alphaproteobacteria bacterium, assembly GCA_031415215.1. Lineage (GTDB taxonomy): Bacteria > Pseudomonadota > Alphaproteobacteria > Caulobacterales > Caulobacteraceae > Phenylobacterium. The sequence continues at coordinate 9,449 of JANORH010000457.1, forward strand.
TCCGCGCGCCCTTGGGGCTCGAACCGCGCTGGACCATCTCCTTGGCCAACTCGCGGGCGACATGGCCCCCCATTGCGTCGTTAGTCTTGCGTCCGGCAAGGATCACCTCCGGGCGATATCCGAGGGCCTCGGCCTTAAAGGTCAGATAGTAGGGGTCAACGCCGATACAGTGCCCCCCCACCAATCCCGGCCGGAAATTCAGGAAATTCCATTTCGTCGCCGCCGCCTCCAGCACCTCCTGGGTATCAAGGCCCATCCGTTGGAAGATCAGGGCAAACTCATTGACCAGAGCGATATTCAGATCGCGCTGGGTGTTCTCGATCACTTTGGCGGCTTCTGCCACCCGGATCGAGCTGGCGCGATGCGTACCGGCCTTGACCACGCTCGCGTAGAGCGCGTCTACGAAGTCGGCTGTTTCTGGCGTGGAGCCTGCCGTAACCTTTACGATGTCGGCCAGCCGGTGCCCAGGGTCACCAGGATTGGCTCGTTCCGGGCTATAGCCGGCGAAGAAATCCCGGTTGAACGTCATTCCCGAGATCCGCTCCACCACGGGCATACAATCTTCCTCGGTGGCACCTGGATAGACCGTCGATTCGTAGATCACGACGCCGCCCTGCCCAATCACCTGGCCGACCGTTGCGCTGGCGGCCATCAAGGCGGTCAGGTCGGGCTTGTTGCTGGCGTCAATCGGCGTCGGTACGGTTACGATCAAGACGTTGCAGTCCGCAAGATCGGCCGGCTGATGGGTCAGGCGCAGTCCGGTCGCAGCTTGCAACGCCGTCGAGGAGACTTCGCGCGTACGATCAAAGCCGACGGACAGCTCGGAAATTCGCGCAGCATTTGTGTCGAAGCCCACGACCTCATGCTCGGCCGCAAACGCGACGGCCAACGGGAGTCCTACATAGCCCAGTCCAAGCACGGCGATCTTCGCGGGCGTCTGGGTGAAAGGATTCAGCACCATGGATCGGGTGCCTAGAGCATTTCCCGCTTCAGTGGAAACCGCTTCACCGCGTGGCGCGTCAACTCATTGATAGCCAGATACAAATGATAGAGCGAGGTGGCGGGCGCGGGTTCGTCGATGAAACTGCCGTCAGCCCGCATCCTCTCGCGCCAAACGCCACCTGCTCGCATGCCTGCAAATGCGAACAGGCCATTGGCTGCCTGAAGGGCTGCATCGATCTCATCCAGGGCCAGTGCTGCTTTCAATTGCTCGCACTGAGGCCATAGCCGCGCGCCGCGGTCACTGATGGATAGGTCTGTCCGCAGCGCATTCACGACAATGTTGAGACCGTCGTCGAAACCCAGACGACCGATGGCGAACAACCGACGCGCCGCCGCCAAGCCACGCGGATCGTTTCGGGCACGCCCCCATTTGGCGAGCAGCCAGGCCCACTCAAACTGATGGCCGGGTTCAATCGTCGATGCCTCCCCCTGAAGTGGTATCCACGCCGCGTCGAAAAACTCGCGCAGCGCACCATCGCGATCATCGATGAGCCGGGTCAGGGCCAGGTCAACGATCTCGTCGCAAAGTGCCGACCACACGGTGGCTTGTCCCACAGACTCCCACGCTAGGGCCGCTTCCAGAAGGTGCATCTGCGCGTTCGCCTGATAAGGTTGAGTACCCGTCTCGCGAAAGCCCGTGCGATGCCGGAAGACCTGCATGTGTCCCAGCAGCGCCAGCGCTTCGGCCTCGACGCCAGGCTCTCCGGCGCGAGCCAAACCTGCAAGGGCAAGCAAAATGAAGGCATGGTCGTAAAGGCCTGCTGCCTCGGAGGAACCGCCGGCCAGTTCCATTCGGGCCCAGAACAAGCCGTCGGGCCGAAGGGCAGCTGCGCGAAGAAATGCCATGCCACGTTGCGCCGCCGACAACCAGGGACCCGGTAGCCCTTCGGCCGCCGCCGAGGCGAAAACGAAGGTCTGCCGCGCTTGTACGCGCGTACGTCGATAGGGGTCGGAAGGGACCCCATCCCGGGTCAGCGCCTCGCGGAACGCGCCGGTCAACGGATCAATGCCGACCGTGGCCCAGAGCGGTAGAGCGGCGGCACGAAGCCAGACGTCACAACTTCTGGCCGCCTCCACCAGGCTGGCGAACCGAGGCGCCGTGATGCCGCCCTTCGCAGCACCCACCTCCTGCGTCGCGTCCAGGCTACACACCAACACGGCATTGGGCTCAGCCACGACGACGAGGCGCGAGACCCCAACGATGGTCACGCTCATACCCGCCGCGGCGCGCCCCAGAACTTGCGCCGCTCCGATCACAGTTACACCTGGACCCAGACTGCAGCCCTGATCATCGACGGATCCCGCAGCCAGCACCGCGTCCCAGGCACCCAGATCTGACCACGCGAATTTAACTGGCAGGACGACGGCGCATCTGGTTTTTTCCATAACGGCGCGATCAAATGCCAAGCTGGGCGCGTCGTTGAAAGCCAAACCCAACTGCACGGCGTCACCCGTCGCTTTGAGACCTTCCAACGCTTTTTCCACAGCCTCCGCGAGTATGGGCACCAGTTTGCGGGTTTCTCCTATGAGCCTCTCTGCGCGCGCCACGAAAATCCCGGTGTTCCAGAGCGCTCCAGCCGCGATCAATTCCGCGGCACGCGCAGGGGCTGGTTTTTCCTCGAAACTCTCAACCGGCCTGAGCTGCCCTTTGCCGGGCTCCGGTCGTATATAGCCATAGGCGGCCGATGGCTCCGTAGGCTGAACGCCCAGGGTCACGATGGCACCTTGCGACGCTGAAATCAGGGTTGCCCGGATCGCGGCCTCAAAAGCCTCATTGTCCGGGATATGATGGTCAGCAGGCAGAACAATGGTGATCGCGGTTGGGTCACGATCAGCAACCCATCCCGCCGCCGCCGCAATGGCGGCTGCCGTGTCGCGACGGGAGGGCTCGAGAAGGATCTGAGCCTCAACCTTTATCTCCGCGAGTTGGTCCTGGATCAAATCGCGGTGGGCGTAGCCGCCGACAACGATAAGACCGTCCGCTGAAGCAAGCGGCCGAGCTCTGAGTACTGCGTCCTGGAAACCAGAGTAGCGGCCAGTCAACCGTAGAAATGGCTTCGGAAGCCAGGGTTGCGACATAGGCCACAGGCGTTCACCCGCGCCACCACAGAGGATCACGGCATAGACTGGCAGGGATATGGTGAGAACCTCCGGTCGGCGCAGACGGCAGCTATCTTCACCTAGCGCCTAAGTCTGCAATCACCAACGTTTTGGAGGTAAGCACCGTTTTTCGCGGGACCATGAAGGCCTCGAACCCATGAGGATCGCGGCAAGACGCAGTTACTCGGTTGCTCTGACAGCTACAAATTCTTACCTCAGGCGATCAGTGCGCGAACGCCAAAGCCGATGAAGGTCCAGAGTGCAACTGAGGCGCACGCGCCCAAGGTCAAGCCTACGCCGACGGGCAGACGGTGACTGGGCGAGGCCTCAAACGCGCGGACTGAGCGCGGGGCGACGTCGAGGGACACGTCGGTCGGCATTGTTCTTCTCCGACAGCGCCCAGTTCTTGGGCTATGGCGCAATTAGCACCCAACGGCGTGAAGAGTTCGTTGGAGAAGATAGCTAACGAGACGGCAACGTTGTTTTGGAGTATTGGCTATCCTTGGATGTCTTGAGGCCAAGGAGTGCGGGGTTCCGTGACGGACGTTATCGGCAGAGCGATCAGAACGACAGCGCGGGGGCCCGAGCCCTTGAGTGACGTCCTGTCACAGCTGCAGCGGTCCCGGATTGGCGAGAGCTGGGCCAAGCGCGTTATGGACATCCTGGGAGCAGGCTTTGCCCTACTTGTATTTCTGCCCCTTTTGATGACCATCGCGATGGCGGTGAGACTGGAATCCGGCGGCCCAGTGATCTTCAAACAGCGCCGAACTGGTCACAACGGCCGGATATTCACGATCTACAAGTTCCGCACGATGACGGTTGCAGAAGACTGCGCCGACGTCCGGCAGGCGACCCGCGGCGACTCTCGCGTCACCGAAGTCGGTGCACTGTTGCGCAAGCTCAGCCTGGATGAACTTCCGCAATTCCTGAACATTCTCAAGGGTGACATGTCTATTGTTGGACCGCGCCCCCATGCCTTGGTGCACGATGCGCAGTATGGCGAACATATCGCGACATACGCGGACAGGTTTCGTGCCAAGCCCGGGTTGACTGGTCTGGCCCAGGTCACCGGCCTGAGGGGTGAAATTCGTGATCTTGGCTGCATGGAAGGCCGCGTCAGGGCCGACAATCTCTATATCGAGAGCTGGTCAGTCGGGCTTGACATCGCAATTCTGGCCAAGACGGCGCTGATTATCTTCAGAGACCCCCAAGCCTATTGAGCCCGCCCGACCGGCGCCAATAACAATTTGCCAATTCTGAGCGCAACCGAACGGCTCATCGTCACGAATATGAAGGTGATCACACGGTAAAGGCGGCCGTCGCTTTGGCGCGGCAATTGCTTGGAACGGGACGTGATCGACGGGACGGTCGGGGGTCATGTCCAAATTTGAGACACGTTTTGAAGCTGATGACGACGCGGAGAGAATCCGGGCGGCCTTCTACGATTTCGTGGAACGGCACACTGACGACAAGACTGTCGACGGTGACGCACACGTTTCAGCCGAAATCGATCGACAGGGGAGCAGGCTTCGTGTCCGTCTCTGGAGCGCAGAGGCCAGGGACCCGTTCCTTATCGGCCTCAGCCGCGCCATCGGGCCAACTCAGAGGCCCGGCCTTGAGTAAACTGGTGGAGTTCCGCATCCATGCCGAGGAACAGGAATGGTCGCCGGCAGGCGACACATCCCAAGCAGCTCTTGGGGCAGTTGCAGTCCCGGTAGAGCTGAAGGCTCCGGTGGCCATGAGCCGTCGGAAACGTGCGTTTGACGTTCTTATGTCTTTCGGAGCCTTGCTGTTTTTTCTACCTTTGCTGCTGACTATCGCCATCCTCGTAAAGCTGGAAAGTCGTGGACCGGCCTTGTTCCGTCAGCGTCGAACAGGCCTTAACGGCGTGGTTTTCACAGTCTTCAAATTCCGCACCATGACGGCGGTCGAAGATGGCGACATCGTGCGCCAGGCGACGCGCGACGACGCGCGGATCACGACCCTTGGTGCAATCCTTCGCAAGTACAGCCTCGATGAACTCCCCCAGCTGCTCAACGTCTTGCGGGGCGAGATGTCGCTGATCGGACCCCGGCCTCACGCCGTTGCCCATGATGAAACCTGGGGCCAGCTGGCCCCAGGCTACGAACGCCGTTTCCGTGCCCGTCCGGGCCTGACCGGCTATGCGGCGGTCTGCGGGTTCCGCGGCGAGGTCAAGGAACTCCAGGCCATCATCGATCGTGTCGAAGCCGACAACGAGTACATCGACACCTGGTGCTTTGCCCTGGACATCAGGATTGTCCTGCGCACCGTGCCCTTAGTCTTTTCCGACACCCGCGCGTACTGACACGGCCCTCTTAACCGATCCGTCAGCCCAAGGCTCTAGGTTGTCTCGCGAGTAGAGTGGGGACAGCCAGAATGGCGGACGACACCGGCGTACACCACACCCTTTCGGCAGTAGGTGAAGTCGCGCTGCTGAACCGGCGAGGCCCCCTTCGTCCCGACCAGATGCAGAGTGCTCGCACCCGCGCGTCGGGACCGGCCCTGGCGCGACTGTTTCAGTTCGGCGATGCGGTCGGGCTGGCGTTCGCATCCCTCGCCGCCGGTCTCGTCATGCCATTGCCCCAGGCTATGTGGATGGGAGCTCCGATGCTGGCGCTAGTTCTGCTGGTCACCACGGGCGCATACACCATGCGTTCGCAGGAGCGGTCTCGTCGACGCTTTGGGCGTTTGCTGATCGCCGCATTGGCGGCAGGTGGCGGGGCTGGCACCTTGAGCGGTCTGTTGAACCCTGCATTCCCTGCCCTCGGTTTTGCTGCCTGGGCTACGGCCGCAGCCATCGCGCTCTGCTGCACACACCTGGCCTGGGGTGCAGTACTGGGTCGCTTGCGACGCCAGGGCCGGCTAACCCCCAACCTGATCATTGTCGGCGGCACCCCGGCTGCGGAACGCCTGATCCGTCGCGCAATGCGCACACGCGACGTCAACATTCTCGGCATCTTTGATGATCGACGAGACCGTGTCGGGCCAGACGTTCGTGGCGTGCCAGTTCTGGGCAAGACCAGCGATCTGATTGACCACCGCATCTTGCCATTTGCAGACAGGATCGTGATCACGGTGCCGGCCAAGGCCAACGCCCGCATCGCCGAATTGATCCAGCGGCTGGCACCTATTCCGAATGCCATTTCCCTGTTGCTCGAAGACCTGGACGACGACCAGGCCTCCCAAGCCGTCGGTCGTATTGCCGACTTTGATCTCTTGCAACTCAGTGGGTCACAGCAACGCTCAGGTTACTTTGCCGCCAAACGGGCTCTAGATGTGGTGCTCAGTATCGCCGGCCTCATCGCGCTAGCGCCCCTGATGGCCACGGTCGCCATTGCGATCCGCCTCGACAGTCGTGGGTCGATCTTTTTCCGCCAGCGACGTCACGGCTACATGAACGAGGAAATAGTCGTCTGGAAGTTCCGCTCGATGCGAGTGGAAGCGTCGGACTTTTCGGCGGCCCGTCAGGTGAGCGCAGATGACGATCGAGTCACCCGGGTCGGTCGCTTCATTCGCAAGACCAGCCTGGATGAGCTACCACAGATATTCAACATTATCAGCGGCGAAATGTCGATCGTAGGACCTAGGCCGCACGCCATCGGCATGCTGAGCGGTGGCGCGGAGGCCAGCAAGTTGGTGGAATCTTATGCCCACCGCCACCGCATCAAACCAGGCCTGACTGGCTGGGCGGCCGTCAACGGGTCCCGCGGGCCGGTGGATACCGCCGAGGACGTTCGTCGGCGGGTGGCACTGGACCTGGAGTATGTCGAGCGACAGTCGTTTTGGATGGATATCGCCATCATCTTGCGGACGGCGCCCTGCCTGCTGGGCGACAGCGGCGCGGTGCGCTAAGACCTCGCCTATGGCGTCAAGATTTCTTATCGCAGCCACATTGGCCGCAGCGTCTGTCACTGCCCCGGTATGGGCAGGCGAGGCCTTTATGGGGGCCTATGTCCACGACGTGGATGACGGTATTTCCTATGGCAAATTTGAGAGCGGTGCCCAGATTGTCGTCGGCGTCCGCACCACCGCCCTGGATGAGCTGGCGTTTCTGGGCAAACCGCGCGTCCACCTGCTGGTGGGGGTGAACACCGCAGGCGAAACCAGCTATGCGGCTACCGGGCTGGCGTGGCGTTTCGAGATAAATGAGCGTTTTTACATACAACCAGGTATCGGAGTCGCTATTCACGACGGGCGAGTAACCCTGCCCTCCCCAAACGAACCTGGTTTATCACCGCAGGAGCGGCTCAAGCGGCTGGGAGATCGACGGACCCGGTTGGACCTGGGCTCACGCGTGTTGTTTGAGCCAGAGCTCTCGATCGGCTGGAAGGCAACCCGTCGATTGTCGTGGGAACTGTCCTGGATTCATCTCAGCCATGCCCGACTGGCCGGTTCATACAATCCGGGCGTCGGAGATGTGGGACTGCGCGTCTTGTACCGCTATGGACAGGATCGTTAGCGCTTGGGGAATTTGAACCCAAGGCCGAAGGGTTTCAGGATCTGGATCACATAGAGCACAACCACGACAACCATCAGGAACGAGAACAGTCCCTGATTTTGCGGCGGGTTGCCCAGCCAATTCGCCACAGCGCACCCTATCGCTGGCGGCAGATAGTGCAGGATGGTGTCCTGCGGCTCACCGGGTTGAACTGAGCGATGCAGAAACAACACAACAAGTCCGCCAAAGATCGCCACGGTGATCCAATCGTAGACAGTTTCCACCGGCGTCCTCTTTCCATTCGTCCTGCGACACAGTCAGGATAGTCACCTGCATTTTGCCGGTGCACCGTGCCATCGGTCAACACAAGGTCGACACTAGCGCCAGAGAAGCAAAGTCCATGCCGGTTCGGCACGTCAATCGGAACTTGGTCGGATGCCCGTCAATTCGAGGAACAGGATTTGGCCAAGAGCGAACTTTCCGCCGTAGATCTGCCCTCGTTTGCGCTTCGGACGCCGCTCATCCGGCGCTCGCTGGTCGCCATCCTGCTGTGTCTCGGGCTGTTTGCGTGCGGCGACGCGGGCGAGGTAAAGGCCGCCACTGACGCACCGGGAAGCCGTGTCAGCCTTCCGGATGGCCGCAAGATCAATCTGCGTTGCTCCGGACAGGGAAGCCCGACGGTGCTGCTGGAGTCCGGCTTCGGCGCTGACTCCGGGGCGTGGTACAAAGTACAGCCCGCCTTGTCCCGCCTCACGCGTGTCTGCGCCTACGACCGCGCAGGGTATGGCTACAGTGACCCCGGCCCCTTGCCGCGTGATGGTGCGAGCATCGCGCGTGACCTTGACCTTGTGCTGGAAGCCGCCCGCATCCCAGGTCCGTTCATCGTTGTGGGCCACTCCGCCGGCGGCCTCTATGGGCGGATCTTCGCCGTGCGTCGATCAGGCCAGATCGCAGGGCTGGTTCTGCTAGATCCCACGGTGGAGCGCCGCGCGCCCCGGCCACAGGGCGATGGGCTGGACGGCATCCGGCGACGCCTCAGTCGGTGTGGTGCTCTTTCGGACGCGACACCGCAACCCGGGATGCAAGACCCCGCCTGGGCCGACTGCCTGTCACGTAATGCAACTGTGCACGAGATTGAGTTGGCGCAGCGTCCGGCCAAATGGCGGGGCCAACTTTCAGAGCTGAACAGCATATTCGGTCGAACCTCGGAACAGGTCGGTCGGATCCGTGGGGTGCTGAGCGACGTCCCGGCCTATGTGATCACCGCCTCCGAGACAGCAGATGCCGCGCCACTGGTCTCATTCGGTCCGCCGATTTCGATCTGGGAAGCGCAACATAAGCAGATCGCGGGTAGCTCGCGACACGGCTTCCAGACCACCGTGGTCTCGCCACACCTGGTGATGATCGCCCGGCCGGAGGTGGTCATCGCCGCGGTCAAAGCCATGGTTGTCGCCAGCCGCACCGGTAAACCGCTGGCGTCCCTTCCAGAGAGCGAGACAACAGCCTACCCGAAGGACAATGTACCTGGCGATCTGGGGGCCACCCCCGGCCCATTCGGGCAGCCCCAGGATGTGCCAACGACCGGGACGTCAAAGTGGTCTGGCCCCGGTGCCTTCCAATGAGGTAGTCTGCGGATCCTGAGGTGAGGCAGTCCATGATATCCGCACGCCTGATTCTGAAGATCGTCAGCGTCTGCACGGTACTTGCCGGCGCAACGCAGGGTCACGCCCAGGTTCTGGCGATCGGAGATGATGGTAGCGTCACGACCTACACCCGCCCCAGCGTGCACACCGATCAGGGTGTGCAACTGATCACCTCGACCGAGCGTGACCCGGCGACGAATGCCACCTCCGTACAGATTTCAGCCGCCATCCAGGACGCCGCCGCCCGCCATGCCCTGCCCGCAACCGTGGTAGAGGCCGTGGCTTGGCAGGAATCGCGATTCAACCAGGCTGCGGTCTCACCCAAAGGCGCGCGCGGCGTGATGCAGCTAATGCCGGGGACCGCGGCCTTGCTTGGCGTCGACGCCTCGGACCTGCGGGGTAACATCGACGGCGGGGTCGCTTACCTGTCGCAGCAGATCAGCCGGTTCGGTGATCTGCGGCTGGCGCTGGCTGCCTACAACGCCGGCCCCGAGGCCGTCGCCAGACACGGTGGAGTGCCGCCGTATCCAGAGACGCAATCCTATGTCCGAGCGATCATGGCCCGTTTGGCGCTCACCGCCCCGCAGCTCTTAGTGGGGACCGGACGGTAGGCAGCGCAGCTAGAGCACGACAGCTCGAGTTGGATACCGGTTCAAGCGCCCGTCGTGCTCTAAAGATACGAGAACGAGCCTGTCCGTTTCAGATGGTTCCATCTGAAACGGACAGGCTCTAGCGCAGGCCAGCCAGCTGCTTGAGGCGACGCGCTTCATTGGCCGTCATGCACTTTGGCGCGCTCCAGGCCTCGCCCTTGGCGACCACGGCTTCGGCCTTCACGAACTCAACAGCTCCGAACTGGCGTGCGAAAGCCCGCTTGGTCATAGTTGAGGCATCGCACACATACACCATTCGCGCGGCCCGGGCTGACGCGTCCGAGGCACGGGCCGCTGCGTTTGCGGCTTGTTCGGCAAGCGCCGGTGCCGCCGAAGTCGTGGCCAGTACCAAGGCACAGATCAACGTACGCATCGCATTTCCTCCAGGCTTGCGACCTTGGGCCGCGCTGTTGAAGGAAACCTCGCACAATAACCGTGGCACGCAATGCTTTTGCGACACTTCCGTGACAGTCTGTGCATTATTTTTGCTCGATTGGTCTGTCATCACTCTGTTGTGTTGAAGTCATCTTACTGTCGTCTTGAAACAACATATTGCCTTGAGCATCCGGCCACACGAGACCCTCCGTCCGTTCCGCGCTGCGTCGTTGGGAGGAGACTTGGGGAATGCGGTACGGCGTCATCCGTTCTTCACCTCGGCTACCGGCCATCGAGGATCAGCGTCGCGCCGTCGAGGATGTCGGCTGTCACGCGGTATTCGAGGAACGTGCTCACGCCTCAACGGAACAAAGTCGCCTGCTCCCGCTACTGGAACGGCTGAAGGCGGGTGACGAGGTGATCGTACATAGCCTCGATGCCTTCGACGCCTCGATCGGCGATATGGTGCGTATGATGCGCCGGTTTTGCGACGTCGGCGTTTCGCTCATGATCCTGGGAGAGGAGACAGTCTGCATTCTCGGACCGCAACGGCCGACGCCACAGGCACTGGTGCTGCTGGCGGACTTCGAAGAGCGCCATCCCTCACGCTCGCCAACTCGACGTCGGGCTCGCGCAATCCAGCCTCTGCTGACACCTCATCAACTGAAGTTTGCCCGCGATATGCAGCGGCGCGGGTACGGGATGCGTGAGATCGGACTTCTGTTCCGACTGTCGCCGATCGAGATCACGACCCTGCTGTCAGGTGTTGAGCGCGGACAGCCAACGTCAACGATCAGCACGGATGCAGACCGCCCCGCAGCCACCTGACAGGTTGAGTTGATATCGACCGATCAAAAACGAGCCGTCAGACCCACAGAGAAGGTACGGCCAAGGTCGTAGCTGTTTGTATCAAACCGCCGACCCTTCGCTTCCTGATACTCAAGAGCATCGGTCCCGGAGAGGTTTCGCGCCTCGAAGGAGCCCGTGAACTCACGGTCGTTGATCACAAAGTTTTTTCGATACACGAAATCAACTCTGATGCCGGGCTTCTGAATCAAATCGGGCAGGTCGACGCTGCTTGAACGCGCAGAAATCCGGTCGCTGGTATAGGTGAACAGGAGCGTGCCCTGTGAGCCCGCATCTTCGTCTTCGAACCCGAATTGCACATTGGCCAGGTGATCCGACTGGCCCTGAAGTCTCGCGCCGGGTCTCACATAATCGCTGGCCAGAGGCGTTGAGCGAACGCCCGTGGTGTTCAGCACAATCGTATCCCCTGCCCCCACCTTCAGCTTTGACGATGAATAGGTGTAATTGACCGCTACAAGCCAGCGCTTGGAGTCAATCCACTCAAACCCGATCTGCGGCTCAAAATACTTTTTGGCGTCAAACTCAAAGCCATAAATCTGCGCCTTGGGCGCGTTGTAGTAGGTCTGCTGGAAGGCACCGTCCGATCCCAGAACGGCGAGGGATTCGACGGGCTTCTTCAACTCTTTGTAGAAGGCTCCGACCGTCAGATATTGGCCCTTCTCGAAGTAGCGCTCGTAGCGCAGATCACCGTTTGTAAATTCGGTGTCCTCTAGAAAGGGATTGCCGGTCAGAATACGGTCCGTTTCGGTATCGCGGTAGCGCTGGGGTGCCAGTTCGCGGAACTGCGGACGCCCGATGGTCTTCGAGACGCCAGCGCGTAGCTGCTGATCCTCCGCAAAGTTCCAGGTTAATGTCGCCGTCGGCAGGACGTAGTCCTCCTTGATCGTCCGGG
>JANORH010000458.1:0-3193 GCA_031415215.1 Alphaproteobacteria bacterium
CGCTGTCGGCAGATGGCAAGATTGCGGTAACCGGGTCGGTCATCGGGGCGTTGAACGGGGCGGTCGAGGGCGCCCTGAACTCGTCCGGGACGTTTGCCGGCCAGACGGACAGCTTCGTCACCGTGTTCGATGCCGACGGGCAGGAGCTGTGGAGCCAGCGGCGCGGCGCACGTCAGGGCGATGAGGCGACAGACGTGGCCTTTGGCGCGGACGGCACGGTCTATGTAACCGGACGCACCAGCTCCAGCCTGCAGGGCACGTCGGCGATCGGGGGCAGTGACGGCTATCTGCAGGCGTTCAAGGCCGATGTGAATGGCAAGATCCAATCCTTGTTCACCACGACGTTTGGCACAACGGGCACCGACAAGCCTGCCGGGATTGTGGTCGATGGCACGTCGGTGATCACGGCCAGCAACGAGGATGGTCGCGCGGTGTTGCGGCGTTACGACGTGTCGGGGGCCAGTCCAGTGCTGACCTCGACCCGCGACCTGGGTGACCTGCAGGGCGGCGAGATCACTGGCCTGGCGCTGGACGGCGGCGAGGTGGTGGTGGCCGGGTCGGCAGGTAACCCCGCCCTGGCAGCCGGCACGATCACCCGGGCCCACTCCGGTGGCAGCGACGCGTTTGCGGCGAGGATTTCGGCGAATCTCGGGCCCGGCGGCTCGATTGCCTATTACGGTGGCGCGGGCGACGACAAGGCCACGGCTCTGGCCATCGGGGCCAGCGGCGAGGTGTGGCTGGCAGGCTCGGCCGGCACGGATCTGCCTGGCTATGCCGACAAGATCGGGACCAAGGACGGCTTCCTGACCCGGCTGGACGTGGCGGCGGGAACGGTGGAGTGGGCCAGGCGCTTTACGGGCAAGGACGGGCGCGCGGCACCCACCAGTATCGCCGTCGATACCGCAGGGGCCAGTGTTCTGGACCGGATGGGCCTGCCGCAGGGCGAGCTGGACCTGTCGGATTCACAGCGGTTGACGGCGGCCTCCAGCATCCGGACCGGTGACCAGTTCACGGTCAAGACCCGCGACGGAACGGCCAAGACCATCACCATCGACGAAGCCGAGACGCTGGACACCCTGGCGCAGAAAATCCGCCGTGCCAGCAGCTTCCAGGCCAAGGTGACGGTCACCTCGGTGGGTGGGCTGCGGTCGCTGAAAATTGAGCCGTCGACCGACAACCAGATCATTGAGTTCGCTATCGGCAAGAACGGCAAGGATGCGCTGGAACTGCTGGGCATCCCGGAGGGCGTGGTGCGCAGGACCCGCACGGTGGACGGCAAGACCGTGGCCGCCGATGGTCGTGCGACGCTCTATGGCCTGGGCCTGCCCACCAACCTTAATCTGAACGACGAGGTCGAGCGCAAGCACGCCATCGCCGAGATCGGTCTGGCCATGGGGGTGATCCGCAAGGCCTATATCGACCTGAAGGCGGCCGCGTCGCCGCCACCACCACCGAGTGCGGCGGCCATCAGTGGCAAGGTTCCGGCCTATCTGACCAGCCAGATCGCCAACTATCAGGCCGCCCTGCGTCGTCTGGGCGGGTAGGGCGGCTTACGCAGCGTCTTGAAAGCGCCGTGGTGCGGGTCTAGCGAGGCTCTATGGAGCCGACACCACCTCAGCCGTCAGACCGCCCTCGCCGGGGTCCACCGCTCGTTTTGCTGGGCAGTCTTGGCGCACTTGCGGCCGGCGCGGTGATTGCCTGGGTGCTGGTCCGCTCTGATTCCGGGTCACAGGCCCCGCCGCCCGCTTCTGAAGCGGGGTTGGTGATCGATTCCAGCGCAGGCGATGACGGGCGGATAGACCCGGCCAAGCCGCTGCGCTGTTTTGTCCAGGGCCAGTTCGTCGGCGAACTCAGCCTGACCAATTGCGCGCTGCGCAACGGCGTGGCGACCGACGCGCTGGATGTGGGGATAGATGAAAGCGGTGCCCTGGCTGCCGCCGAGCAGGCCAGCCAGGCCCTGATCCCGCTTCCGCCGCTGGCCGACGAGCCTGTTGTTGCTGACGAGCAGGTGGATCCCACCGAGGCCGAAGACGCTGGCGGGCCGGCACCGGGCAGTTGCTGGCGCTACGGCACCGGGCGCTGGCGCAAGCTTGCCAGTGACCTCGATCTCGACGGGTGCGTCCAGTCGCTGTTCGCCGGGCGCTGCGAAAAGCCGGGCGCTGCCAGCTATGGGCGTTGGGGGGCGCAGACCCTTCGACTGGTGACGGGAAGGGTCGAGGTATCCGACGACAATCGCAGCTTCCAGATGCTTGCGCCGCAGGGGACCGACTGCATGATTGCGCCCATCGGATGACGGCAATCATTCTCGCTGATAGGCTGGTGCAATGTCCGTAAAGACCCTGCTCATTATCGCCGTGGCCGCGTTGGCGGTGTCAGCGTGCTCGAAAAAGACCACGCCGCTGGGGGATGCCGGCATCTGCTATCATGTGGTGCCCCAGAAGGACGGCTCGCTGAAATATAACCGGGTCGTGGCCACCGCGTCGCTGGAAGGCTGCGCCGGGAACCTTGAGGCGATGCGGGTCAAGTTCCTGCGAATGGGCGGCAACCAGACGGACATCTACGGTGCTTATCAGGCCAACTTCCTGTTTCTGGTGCGCGAGGGGGTCATGACCTCGACCTCGCTGGAGGGGCCGCGCTATGTGGCGCTGGTGCGCACGGGCGACGGGCGGCTGGCGATTCCGGGCGCAATGCCACGGTAGCTGTGGACAATCCGGAACATTAAGGGAACATTCACTTGCCGAGCCTGATCCGGCGCGCTAGCGTGGCGTCCTAATTCTACGGAAACGGCGGGACACAACGACATGGCGGGCAGCGTCAACAAGGTCATTCTGGTGGGGAACCTCGGGGCTGACCCCGAAATCCGCGCCCTGGGCTCCGGCGACCGGGTCGCCAACCTGCGGATCGCCACCTCCGAAACCTGGCGCGACAAGTCCTCCGGTGAGCGCAAGGAAAAGACCGAGTGGCACCGGGTGGTGATCTTCAACGAGAACCTGGTGAAGGTGGCCGAGAACTATCTGCGCAAGGGCTCCAAGGTCTACATCGAGGGTTCGATCCAGACGCGCAAATGGGCCGACCAGTCGGGTGTCGAGAAGTTCTCCACCGAGATTGTGCTACAGAAGTTCCGCGGTGAACTGACCATGCTGGATGGTCGGGGCGGTGATGCCGAACAGGGCGAGGGCGGTGGCTATTCGTC
>JANORH010000459.1:0-4067 GCA_031415215.1 Alphaproteobacteria bacterium
GCACATGGCCACCACGGTTTTGCCCGAGCCCACATCTCCTTGAACCAGACGGCTCATCCGCTCGCCTGCCGCCAAATCGCCGCGGATCTCGGCAAGCGCACGGTCCTGTGCCCCGGTGAAACGAAAGGGCAGGTCGTCGCGTATGCGGTCAGCAAGACGGCCTGGGGCGATTTTGCTCGCCGCCTCGCGTCGACGCGCCGCCTTGCGTTGGGCCATCGCCAGTTGGTGCGCCAGCAGCTCGTCGTAGGCGAGACGGCGGCGGTGGATAGCCAGCGGCGACAAGTCACTTTCACCTTGCGGAGTGTGCAGCCGTTCAAGCGCCGCGCGCCAGGTCGGGAACTGCTCGCGCACCAGCCAGGCCGGATCCTGCCATTCTGGCAGCTCTGGCGCGCGGGCCTGTGCCTCGGCGACAAAGCCCCGCACCCGCCGTGGCGGCAGACCCTCGGTCGCCGGGTAGATCGGCTCCACCTCTGGAATGTCAGCCGCCTTGTCAGGCGCGACCATGTAGTCGGGATGCACCATCTGCAGGCCGTACTCGGAAAGTTCGACCTTGCCCGAAATGATCCGGCGCGCATTCACCGGATGGCGTTGCTCAAGCTGGGCACCGTAGTTTCCGAAAAACACCAGGGTCATAAAGCCGGTCTGATCAAACACCCGCATCCGCGTCGGCCGTGCCGCCGAGCGCGAAATCTGGAACGACTCAACCGTCACCTCGAAGGTCATGACCTCGCCATCAAGCGCCGCAGAAATCACGCCGGGCGTGCGCCGAATCAGCGAATGCGGCTGCAACCACAGCACATCGCGTACCAGCGGCCCGGCCAACCGCTCCAGCAACGGTGCCACGCGCGGTCCGACGCCTTTCAGGGACGTCACCGGCGTGAAGAGCGGGAAAAGAATCTCTGGCCGCATGATTGGACGATAGCTGACTGGCGCACAGGCTCGCGCCGCTCTATATCGGCCAGCTCTCGATGAGCAGCAACGAAGCACGCCATAAGAAGTTGAAACTCCGCGCCTGGCGGCGGGGTTTCCGGGAAGCGGACCTCATCCTGGGGCCGTTTGCGGATCTCTATGTCTCGACGCTGAGCCCAGCTGACCTCGATCTGTTCGAAGTGCTGCTTGATGAGCCGGACCACGATCTCTACGGCTGGATCCTCGAACGCATGCCGACGCCTGCGGCATTCGATGGCCCCTTGATGGACCGCCTCAAGGCCTATCGCGACGTTGCGCACAAGGCCATTGGCAATGGCTGACGGGAACCGGCCCGCCAGTCAGGCCCAGCTCCGCCGTGTCGCTGATGATCCCGGCGGCCTGGACCTTGTCGGCACGCCTGAGGGCTTCGATGCCCTTGTGTTGGCCGACATGGTGCGGGCGAGGGGCGGCCTCTCGGTGTTTGTGGCGCGTGACGCCGCACGGCTTTCGGCCTTCGTCGATGCGTTCCAGTTTTTCGGCAAGGGCATTGAGGTTCTGACGCTGCCGTCGTGGGATTGTCTGCCCTACGACCGGGTCGGTCCGTCGGCCGGGGTGTCGGCCCAACGGATGGCAACGCTGTCGCGATTGGTGGATGGGCTGGATGCCAAACCCAGACTGCTGGTGACGACCGTTCCTGCGATGATCCAGCGGGTTCCGCCGCTGGAGGTCGTCAAGCGGGCCAGCTATTCGGCGCGCGGCGGCAATGTCGTCGAAATTGCCGACCTCGAAGCCTATTTTTCGGTCAACGGCTATAGCCGTGCATCGACCGTTTCGGAAAAGGGCGAGTTTGCGATCCGGGGCGGGGTGATTGACGTGTTCCCGCCCGGGGCCGACGAGCCGGTTCGCCTCGACCTGTTCGGCGATACCCTGGAATCCATCCGCGCCTTCGATCCCGAGACCCAGCGCTCGACGAAACAACTGAAGGAAGTTTCGCTGAAGCCCGTCAGCGAGGCTTTGCTTGACAAGGATAGCATCAGCCGGTTCCGCACCGGCTATCTGGAGACCTTCGGCGCGCCGGGGGGTGATCCGCTCTATGACACCATTTCCGCCGGCGGCCGTCGTGCGGGGATGGAGCACTATCTGCCGCTGTTCTATCCGGACCTGGCGACGATCTTTGACTATCTGCCCGCCGATACCGCGATCACCCTCGACCATCTGGCCCGCGAGGCGCGCGAAGAGCGGCTGTCGATGATCCAGGATGCCTACGACGCCCGCGCCAACACCGAGCGAAAGGGGCACTATCATCCGCTGGAACCGTGTCGGCTGTATCTGGAAACCACGGAGTGGGACCAGGCACTGGCGGTTCGCGCCAATCGACGGTTCTCGGGCTTCAACGAGGCCGAGGGCGAGGCGGTTATCGACATGGGTGCCCGGGCGGGGCGAAACTTTTCCGCCGAGCGCAAGCTGGACAGCGTCAACCTGTTCGAGGCTACGGTTGACCATGCCAAGGCGCTATCGGCCGCCGGGAAACGGGTGCTGTTTGCATCCTGGTCGGATGGATCATCTGATCGGTTGATGCACATGCTGGCCGACCACGGCCTGAAGACCCTGCCGCTGGCGCCCTATTGGGACGCTGCCCGCGCCGCAGACCCAAAGGTTCCGCAGCGGGTCGTACTGCCGCTGGACTACGGTTTCGAGACCGAAAACCTCGCGGTGATCTCGGAAACCGACATCCTGGGCGACCGCCTGGCGCGGCCTCGCAAGCGCCGCCGTGCGGCCAACTTCCTGGCGGAGGCCTCGGCGCTGACTCCGGGCGATCTGGTCGTTCACATCGATCACGGGATCGCGCGCTACGAGGGTCTGAAAACCCTCGACGTTCAGGGCGCACCGCACGACACCCTGGAGCTGCAATACGGCGGTGACGCCAAATTGTACCTCCCCGTTGAGAACATCGACCTGCTGACCCGCTATGGCGCGGAAGGCGATGGCGTCCAGCTCGATCGGCTCGGCGGCGCGGCCTGGCAGGCCCGCAAGGCCAAGGCGAAGGATCGCCTGCGCGACATGGCCGATGGCCTGATCCGCATTGCGGCGGAGCGTGCCAGCCGGATCACCGACCCGGTGGAGCCGCCGGCTGGCCTGTTCGACGAGTTTTGCGCGCGCTTCCCTTATGAAGAGACCGACGACCAGCTGTCGGCCATCGGCGATGTGCTGGAGGATCTGGGCGCTGGCAAACCGATGGATCGACTGATCTGCGGCGACGTCGGATTCGGCAAGACAGAGATCGCGCTGCGCGCCGCCTTTGTGGTGGCGATGAGCGGTCAGCAGGTGGCCATTGTGGCGCCGACCACCTTGCTGGCGCGTCAGCACTTCAAGACTTTTTCAGAACGCTTCCAGGGGTGGCCGATCAAGGTCTGTCGTCTGTCACGTCTGGTGCCCACCAAGGAAGCCAATGAGGCGCGCGAGGGTTTGGCCAAGGGCGAGATCGAGATCGTCATCGGCACCCACGCGGTGCTGTCCAAGCTGGTCAGTTTCGCCAACCTCGGGCTGGTGATCGTCGACGAAGAGCAGCACTTCGGAGTCAAGCACAAGGAAAAGCTCAAGGAGCTTCGCGCCGACGTGCACATGCTGACGCTGACCGCAACGCCGATCCCTCGAACGCTCCAGATGTCGCTGAGCGGCATCAGAGAAATGTCGATCATCGCCACCCCGCCGGTCGATCGTCTGGCGGTGCGGACCTACATCACGCCTTGGGATCCCGTCGTCCTGCGCGAAGCGTTGCTGCGTGAAAAGTACCGTGGCGGTCAGGCCTATTTTGTCGCCCCCAGGATCAGCGATCTGCCCGAACTCGAACGATTCATCCGCGAACAGGTGCCGGAAGTGAAATTCGTGGTCGGCCACGGCCAGATGGCCCCGACCCAGCTGGAAGACGTCATGAGCGCCTTCTACGAGGGGCAGTACGATGTGCTGTTGTCGACCACGATCGTGGAAAGCGGCCTCGACATTCCGACCGCCAATACCCTGGTCATCCACCGCGCCGACATGTTCGGCCTGGCCCAGCTTTACCAGTTACGCGGCCGGGTGGGGCGATCCAAGGCGCGCGCCTTCGCCTACATGACCACGCCGGCCGAGAAGCAGATCACGCTTTCCGCCGAGCGGCG